>JAGHTD010000144.1 GCA_018065475.1 Candidatus Colimorpha enterica | reverse complement strand
TCCTCCGTCCCCGTCAGAGTAGTGGTATCCAACTATATCATCGACGACGGCTACGAGCTTGATCTCGACAATATCATTACCGATTATACGTCGGTGAAGGTCACGGGCCCCGAGAATATTGTCTCAAAGATAAGCGAGGCACGGCTTGAAGCGCAGATCGGCCACGTCAACAAGAAGGTCATTTACAGCGGCGCCTTCGTCCTCGTTGACGAAAACGGCAAAACCGTAAACACAAAAAGTCTCACAACCGATATTTCGACCGTAACCGCGACGCTCCCCGTATATAAGTACAGAGACGTTCCGGTCGAGGTCACGTTCAAAAACGGAATATTCTCGCAGGATAACTGCGGCGTCACCGCTTTCCCGGCAACGGTCCGTATCAAAGGCGATCCCGATGCCGTTGACGGCGAGAGAATCGTGATCGAGATCGACGAAAAGACGGTTGCCGACAGGACCGCAACGGTTTCCTATCCGATCTCGCTTTCCGACGGTGTGATCAACGTTGACGGAATAAACGATATTTCGGTCACGACCGATCCCTTCGGGATCTCCTCAAAGAGCATTTCGGTCAACCTCAACGTGAAGAACCCCGATCTTCTTGACTATTCGGGTATTCCTTCTTCGATTACAGTCAAGATCAGAGGCGACGAGAACTTCATTTCGACGATTGAGAATTACAATATCTACGCAACTGTCGATCTCAAGGGCTGTTCGGCAGGCACAAACACTCTGCCCGTCAGTCTCAAGTTCCTCTCCCAGTACAGCGGAAAGATATTCGAGGTAGGAGAATACACCGTCACCGCAACGGTGAACTGATATGAAAATAGTAGTCAGAAACATCCGTCTTCCGGTTGATTCGAGACTGTCGGACGTTAAGGAACAGGCGTATTCACGGCTTTCGGCTGTCGCCGACGTTTCAAAGCTCTCTGGATTCAGTGTCTGCCGTAAATCGGTTGACGCAAGGCACAGAGAGGTCACTCTCGTCTATTCCGCTCTTGTCGAGACCGAAGAGACGGTTGACGAAAAGAAGCTCGCTTCTGTTGACAGCTGTATTCTCGCCGAAAGAGACCCTTTTGAGAATATCGAAAAGGGCGTGAAAAAAGCCGACGGCAGACCTCTTGTGGTCGGATTCGGACCCTGCGGTATGTTTGCAGCCCTCTCGCTCGCCGAGCAGGGATACAAGCCGATAGTCATCGAACGCGGAGCGTCGGTGACCGAAAGAATGTTCAGGGTCGGAAGGTTCCTTTCGACGGGAGAGCTTGACTGCAACACCAACATTCAGTTCGGCGCGGGCGGAGCGGGTACCTTCTCGGACGGAAAGCTCGTCACGAGAATAAATGACGGCAACGTCAGATACGTTCTCGAAAAGTTCGCCGAGCTCGGCGCACCCGCGGAGATACTCACCGAGGCAAAACCGCATATCGGCACCGATAAGCTGATAAAGATCGTTTCAAACATCGACGCAAGGATAAGAGCCCTCGGCGGTGAGATAAGATACGGAACGTGCTTAAGGTCGATAAACGCCAAGGACGGCAGAGTGATTTCGGTCGTCACCGATGACGGCGAAATAAAGTGCGGTCAGCTCATCCTCGCAATAGGTCACAGCTCCCGGGATACGCTCTCCTATCTTCTCAGTTCATCATATACGCTTACGCCTAAGCCGTTTTCGGTAGGTGTAAGAATAGAGCATCTCCGGGAAGACATCGATAAAGCAATATACGGCAAATACGCGGGGCATAAGAACCTCGCTCACGCCGAATACGCCCTCTCGTACAGAAGAAACGACGACTGCGTATATTCGTTCTGTATGTGTCCCGGCGGTGAAGTAATAGCGGCGGCATCGGAAGAAAACGGCGTCGTCACCAACGGTATGAGCAGATACGCGAGGAACGGCGTCAACTCAAATGCCGCGCTCGTCGTAAACGTCGCACCCGACGATCCGGTCGAGTTTCAGAGAAAGCTCGAAAGGGACGCGTTCAGGATCGGCGGAGGGAACTATGCCGCTCCGGTCCAGACCGTCGGAGATTTCCTTTCCGGCAAGGCGTCAAGGTCTCCGGGCAGGATAACGCCGACGTATATGCACGGAAAAACGCAGGTCGCAAGGATCGATCGCATACTCCCCGAGAGAGTCACGGAAATGCTGAAGACCGGACTCAAAGTCTTCAACGGCAGGATCGCCGGATTTGCCGTTCCCGACGCAGTCCTCACCGGCGTCGAAACGAGGACGTCGTCTCCTTACCGTATAAACCGTACGGAGGAGATGAAGGCGATAGGATACGAAAACCTTTATCCCTGCGGTGAAGGAGCCGGATACGCCGGAGGTATCACCTCCGCTGCCGTTGACGGCGTCGAAGCCGCAATTCAGATAATCAAAGAATACTCACCCGATTAAGAAAGGCAGACGACAGTGAAACCGAAGAAATGGGTAATCGGAGAACGGCAGGGCACCGAAGAAGAAATAAAAGCCCTGTCCGAACAACTTAATATTTCCGAGGTCACTGCTCAGCTTCTTTACAACAGGGGCTACACCACGCCAGCATCTGCGTTTTCATTCATCTCGCTCGACTCGGAAAGATTTCACAATCCCTTCCGTCTTGACGGAATGATCGCCGCGACTGACAGGATCCTCACGGCGATAAAGAACAAAGAGAAGATCGCAATATACGGAGACTACGACGTTGACGGGATAACGTCGGTCTGCGTCATGTATCTTTACCTGAAATCCATAGGCGCCGATATATCGTATTATATTCCCGACAGAGCGTCGGGCTACGGTGTCAACAAGGCCGCCCTCGACGGGCTGATTTCGGAAGGAACCGAGCTTATCGTTACCGTCGATACGGGTATCACGGCAATAGACGAGATCGCCTACGCTGAAGAAAAGGGTTGCGACGTCGTTGTCACCGATCACCACGAGTGCCGTGACGTTCTCCCTCAGTGTGTAGCGGCGATAAATCCGCGCAGGCAGGATTCAAAATATCCTCTTGACGAGCTCGCGGGCGTCGGCGTTGCTCTTAAGCTGATAACAGCGCTTGAGTTCAGCTTAAGAAAGTCGCTCGGCGAACCCACGGAGGGCTTCATCAACGACATCTGTGATTCGTATATCGACTTGGTAGCGATAGGAACGATCGCAGACGTCATGCCCCTCACTGACGAAAACCGCCTTATCGTCAGGCTCGGACTTGCGAAGATGAACCGCAAAAAGCGTCCGGGAATTGAGGCGCTTATCGAGAAGTTCGACAAAAACGCAATAAAAAAGCCGGTAAACACACAGTTCATCGGATACAATATCGCTCCGCGTCTCAATGCGGCGGGAAGAATGGATTCCGCGTCCGTTTCGGTCGGGCTTCTTCTTTCGGATTCAAAATCCGAAGCGCTTTCGATAGCGGGTTTCCTTAACGAAGCGAACGTAAGAAGAAGGGAAGAAGAGAACAGTATCGTCTCCGACATCGACGACATGATCGTTCACGATCCGTCGCTTGCCGAAAAGAACGTTATCGTTTTAAGCTCCGACAGCTGGCATCAGGGCGTCATTGGCGTTGCCGCGTCAAAGGTCGCCGAAAAGTATTCAAAGCCCACGATCCTCATCACCTTTGACGGAGATACCGGAAAGGGGTCGGGAAGATCGGTAGAGGGCTTCAATCTCGCCGACGCGCTTGCCTACTGTGCCGATATGCTGACAAACTACGGAGGACACGAGCTTGCGGCGGGAATAAAGATCGAAAGAGATATGCTTGACGCATTCGTCTCAAAGATCAATTCCTATGCGGCTGTGAACACCGAGAGATCGGTCCCCTGCGTCACGGCGGATTTCGAGCTGAAATCGGATGAAATATCTCTGAGGACTGCGTCGGAGCTTTCGCTTCTTGAGCCATACGGCTTCGGCAACGCCGTCCCTCAGTTTGCGGCAAGAAATCTGACGGTCGATTCTGTGACCTCTCTTTCAAATAACGCACATACGAAGCTTCAGCTGAAACACGGGAAAAAGAACGTCACGGCGATGTGCTTCGGAATGAACCATATAGACCTCGGCTTTGTCGGCGGCGACGGTGTGGATATCATTTTCAATCTTTCCGTCAATGATTTTATGGGCAGACAGAGTGAGCAGGTAATAGTGAGAGAGATCCTTCCTTCGCACGACACTCTCCTGTGCGCGGTCGAAGAGAACG
>JAGHTD010000006.1 GCA_018065475.1 Candidatus Colimorpha enterica | reverse complement strand
TTGCAGTTCATCCTCCGTCTTGCACAGGAGGGTGAGGTCCCAGGTGAGTTCCTTCGGCACCTCGATTCTTCTCATCAGCTTTTCTTCCTTTTCACTCCTTTTACGGCGTCACGAAAAAACGCCGTTACGTACCTTATATATTTTCGTGTCGCTGCCGGCAAGGCCTTCCACCCTGTCGCAGGACGTGATTATTACCTGCTTGTCCGCTATACCGGACAGGAGATATTTTCTCCGCCCGCTGTCGAGCTCGGAGAGTATATCGTCGAGAAGATAGACGGGATAGCCGCCGCGGCTGTACTTCTTCGACAGCTCGCCCTCCGCCATCTTCATGGCGACTGCGACGGTCTTCTGCTGTCCCTGCGAGGCAAATACCCTCGCGTCCCTGCCGCCGAGAAGGATCCGGAGGTCGTCGTGGTGGATGCCGTAGAGCGTGGTTCCCGCCCTCAGCTCCCTCTCCGGTGACGAGGTGAGAAGGCGGAAAAAGTCCTCCTTCGTCCTCGGCTCGAGGTAGCTTATCTCGGCTTTTTCGCCGCCCGCCGTCATGTCGGCGACGGTGGAGGAAAAACCCTCTTTCAGCGCGTTAACGTATTCGTCGCGCTTATTCGATATTATCTCCGCGTAGGCGGCGAGCTGTTCCGACCATATCTCGGCAGAGGAGAGGAAAACGCCGTCGTTCTTCTCGTCCCTCGCCTGCTTTATGAGGGCGTTGCGCTGGCTGAGAGCCGTGCCGTACCTTTGAAGGGCGCGGAGGTAGCTCCCGTCGATCTCCGAGATCGCTATGTCGAGAAATCTTCTCCGCTCCGCGGGTCCCGACTGAACGAGGGAAAGATCCCTCGGACAGAACAGCACCGTGCGGAAGCCGCCGACGAGCTCCGAAAGCCGGGTGACGGGCACCCTGTTACGCATTATGAAGCGCTTGGCGTTCTGCCCCGTCCTCATCCAACGGAAAACGGTCTCGTTGTCCCTTCCGCCGTCGCTCCATATCAGTCTGAGCTCCGCCAGATCGGAATCGAAGTTTATCAGCTCGTTTTCGTGCGAGGTGAGGAAGGAACGCCCTCTCGCCGCGATCGAGACCGCTTCGAGAAGATTGGTCTTTCCCTGCCCGTTTTCGCCGTTGAGCACCGTCGTGCCTTCGCTGAAGGTGAGATCCGCCGACGCTATGTTGCGGAAGGAACGCAGGACGATCCTTTTTGCCTGCATCAGATCACTTGTTGAGTCTTACGGGGAGGACAAGAAGCGTGAGCTTCTTTCCGTCGCTCTTCATCACGGGCTCTATCGTCATGCCCATAAGGGGAGAGGTGAGGGAGAGCTTGACCTTCTCCTCGTCGCACGCCTTCATCGCCTCGTAGAGGAAACGGCAGTTGAAGCCGATCTCAAGGTCTTCGCCGTCGTGGATCATCGGGATCTCGTCGTTGACCTTGCCTATGATCGAATATGCGTAAACGCTGAGCGTGTCTCCCGTGAAGGTGCAGATAGCGGCGGGCTTAAGCTCTCTCTGCTGTCTGTCCTCGGTGATGAACATCGCTCTTTCGAGTGAGGAGGTGAGAGCGGCGGTCTCAAGCTCGCAGAATATCTTGGGCGCCTTGGGGATGAAGCGGTTGTAGTCGATGTATTCGTAGTCTATCATCCTCGTGAAGATGATGAAGTTGTCTATGAAGAATATGATGTGCTTGCGGGCGATGGCGACCCTCATCTTGTCGTCGGTGTCGGAAGCGAACTTCGTGAGCTCCTGGATCATTCTGAACGGAATGATGACGCCGAAGGAAAGCTCGCCCTCGTTGACGTTTTCAAGGGTGCATTTTTCAGTATAGACCGCAAGGCGGTTGCCGTCGCAGGAAACGGCGGAAAGCTCGCCGTTCTCGACCTTCAGGAAAAGGCCGTTGAGCTCGGGGCGGGGGTTGTTCTGTCCGATAGCGAACATCGTGCGTCCGATGATCACGCGGAGATCCTTCTTTCTGATGTTGAAGCCCCTGTCGCCTCTGAAATCGGGGAAGTCCGGGAACTTGTCGCCCGAAAGCGCCGACATCTCCATTTTGGAGCGTCCCGCGGTGACGGTGACGCGGAGGTTCTTGGGGTTGACCTCTATGCGGATGAGCCCGTCGGGCATCGACTTGATGATCTGGACGAATCTGCCGGAGGAAATGGCGTAGCAGCCCTCCTCCTCAACGATACAGCCAATGGTGGTCTTGAAGCCCTTTTCGAGGTCGTACGCGCAAATATCGACGGTCTTGTCATCGACGGTGCGGAGAAGGATACCCTCCACCACCGCGACGGTCTCTTTGTTTGAGGTGAATGAGGCGGCGGGTACTATCGCCTCGAGCAGTATTTTCTTGTCTGCGGATATTTTCATTTCGTTTTCTCCTTACCGTGCGGTCTTGATGTTCTTCGTAAGCTCGGCGATCTCCTTCTCGAAGTCGCTGTCCTCGGCGAGTCTCTTTTCGACTACCTCCACCGAGTTGATTATCGTCGTGTGATCCCTGCCGAATATCCTTCCGACTGCGGGGAAGCTGGAATCGGTCAGTTTCTTTATCATATACGCCGCGACGTGGCGCGGGAAGATGATGTTCTGCGTTCTTCTGCGGCCTTTGAGTTCCGCCGGGGTGACGCCGTATTTCTGCGCCACACAGCTGATTATCTTGTCGCAGGTGACGGTCTTGGGCTCCGCGCCCTTGACCTTGTCGGATATGCACGCCTTGGCGAGGTCGATCGTGATCTCTGCTCCGGTCAGACGGCTCTGCGCGTAGATCTGCTTGATCGCGCCCTCGAGCTGACGGACGTTTGACACGAGGTTCTCGGCGACGTATTCGATCACGTCGTCCGGAAGCTCTATGTTCATCATCTCGGCTTTTTTGCGGAGGATCGCCATTCTCAGGTCGAGGTCGGGCGGGTCTATATCGACCGTCAGTCCGCTCTCGAATCTCGTCCTCAGCCGGTCTTCGAGCCGTTCTATATCCCTCGGCGGGCGGTCGGACGTGAAGACGATCTGCTTGCCGTTCTCGTACAGCTCGTTGAAGGTGTGGAAGAACTCCTCCTGCGTCGCCTCTCTGCCGGCGATGAACTGGATATCGTCGATGAGGAGCACGTCGCAGCTGCGGTACTTTTCTCTGAACTCGAGGTTGCGGTTGGTGCTTATGGCGTAAACGAGCTGGTTTGTGAAGTCGTCGCCCTTGACGTAAACCGTCTTATACTCGGGGAAGCGCTTCGTAAGCTCGGAGGTTATCGCGTAAAGAAGGTGCGTCTTGCCGAGTCCCGACGGGCCGTAGATGAACAGCGGGTTGTAGTTCGACGCCGGCTGTGAGGCGACCGCCATTGCCGCGGCGGCGGCTATCTTGTTGGACGCTCCGATGACGAAGTTCTCAAACGTGTAATCCTTGTATGCGGCGGGGACGGAGACAAAATTGATGATCCCGCTCCCTCCGACCTTCTCGTAGAAGGAGGGGTTCATCGTGTCGGTGTTTGCCGCCCTCTCGATCTCCTTTTCCCTCCGTCTTTCGGTCTCGAGCGACCTCACCGTCACGTGGACGTCGAGCCCGAGCTCATCGCGGAAGGTGTTGACGATCGGCTTCATATAATTCTTTTCGAGGATGTCCTTCTTGAAGTCGGTCTTCGTCGTTATCTGCGCCTCGGAATCCGAAAGAAGGGTGAGGACCGACTCGTCAAACCACAGTTTCATGACGTTGTCTATATAGCCGTATTTTTCTTTGATCGCGGCCTTGAATACTGCCCATATTTCGTTGAGCTCACTGTCCATACGTTCGGTCATAATTATCCCTTTCGCAAAATTGCTAATAATTATATATATTATACTATATAATATAGATAATGTCAAGATTTATAATATTATTTTACAATAATTTTACATAATATCTTGAAGTTTGACGCAATTATATGGTATAATAAATGCAAATCCCGCCATACAGGCATTCACGGAGGAAACTATGATCAACATTGCCATTGACGGCCCTTCCGGCGCCGGAAAAAGCTATCTTGCCCGCGAGGTCAGCCGCCGCCTCGGATTCATTTACGTCGATACCGGCGCCATGTACCGCGCCATAGGTCTTTATATGCTGAGAAACGGGATCGACCCGCACATCACCGCACAGGTCGTTCACGCTCTGAAAAAGGTCTCTGTCACCATAAACTACGAAAACGGCGAGCAGGCCGTTATCCTCAACGGCGAGAACGTCAACGCCTTCATCCGCACTCCCGAGGTGTCCATGGCGGCTTCAAACGTCTCCGCGATCCCCGAGGTCAGGGCGTTCCTGCTCTCCCTCCAGAAGGATCTCGCCGCCGCCAGCAACGTCGTTATGGACGGCAGGGATATAGGGACGGTCATCCTCCCCGACGCCGACGTCAAGATCTTCCTCTGCGCCTCCCCCGAGGCGAGGGCAAAGCGCCGCCTTGTCGAGCTTCTCGAAAAAGGCACCGCAACCACCCTCGAAGAGGTGCTTGCCGACATGGAAAAGCGTGACGAGAACGACCGAAACCGCAAGATCGCGCCCGCCGTTCCCGCCGCCGACGCCTTCATCCTCGACAACTCCGACCTCGACCGCGAGGGCACCGTCATCACCGCGCTTGAGATGATCGCCGCAAAGACCGGCATCACCGCCGACTGACATGAGTCTCTATTCCGTCCTCCACGCCCTTTTCGCGGGCTTCGTGAGAGGAATACACAGGGTAAAGGTCTGGGGGATCGAAAATATCGAAGAGGGCGGGCATTACCTTTTC
>JAGHTD010000086.1 GCA_018065475.1 Candidatus Colimorpha enterica | reverse complement strand
AGATAATCCATTATTTTACAGCACATTTTAGCTTTGAATAATTCCCAATGCTTTTTTCTGATTCAAAAATTGTTTGCTAATATAATATGAGAAATCATCAGCAATATGTAATAGGTTTTTTCAATCGCAAACCATCATTTCACTTGAAAATAATTCTCATTTGTGCTATAATATTACCTATCATTCAGACACAATGAAATCATAAAAGGAAATGCGAAAATGAACAGTCCGAACGAAAAAAGCTCCTCGAAGGGAGCGCAGTATCTCACAATTTTTATGTGCTGGCTCGTATATACGATAATCTATTTCGGAAAGTACAGCTACAACGCAAACATTTCTCTGATCGAACAGGACTACGGCGTAACGCACGCCCAGGCGGGGCTCGTCCTCACCTTCTTTGCCCTCGTTTACGGAATCGGTCAGATGATTAACGGCATTCTTTGCAGTATGTATCCGAGGCGTTTCACCGTCCCGATCGCCCTTACCGTCTCCGCGCTGATCAATCTTGCGGTCTTCCTCGGCGTTCCCTTCCCTTACATCAAGTATCTGTGGATCATCGACGCCGCCTTTCTCTCCGTCCTCTGGCCGGAGGTCATGCAGGTAATCAGCGAAAACGTCGGCACGGAGCTGATGCCCAAGGCGGTCCTCGTCATGAGCACCACGACCTCTGCCGGAACGCTCCTCATATACGGCGTAAGCGCCCTCAACACACAGCTCGGCAACTATAAGCTCACCTTCATCGTCAGCACAGTCATCCTCCTCGCCGTCGCCCTGCTTTGGCCTTTTCTTTACAGACAGGGCAACTTCCTCGTCGAATCCGAAAAGAGCTCCGGCAGCAGCGATCTTGACCTTTCACGGCTCAAAGGATGGCTCATCTACGTTCCTTTTGCCCTCTTCATTATCCTCATCATAATCGCCGCGTTCACAAAAGACGGCTTGCAGAGCTGGGCTCCCGTTATACTGAAACAGCTCCACGGTATGCCCGACAGTCTCTCCATCATGCTCACTCTGATCCTTCCTCTGTTCGGCATCCTCGGCGCAGGCGGTGCAGTATTCCTCTTCAAAAAGCTGAAGTCTTATATCGCGCTGTCCCTGTTCTTCTTCTTTTTCATCTCGCTTTTCAACCTCGTCATCACGCTGTTCTACAACAACGTCGTCGTTCTCATCGTCTCCTTCGGTATTCTTGAGTTTCTCCTCCACGGGCTTGTCAACGTGATCGTCAGCATATTCCCTCTTGCGGTCAGAGGCCGTTTCAGCGCAGGTGCAGTAACGGGCATCCTTAACGGCGTGTCGTACGCGGGAAGCGCCGCAAGCTCCTTCCTTCTCGGCAAGATCGCCGACGATTCCGGCTGGCCTGCCGTATTCATCACGCTTTTCATCAGCGCGTTGATCGCCCTCGCCCTCGTTATCGTCTATAAGCTCTCCGCGTTGAAGAAGAAAGAGCTTGATTTCTGATAATATAATGAAGAAAAGAATCGTTTTCATCATCCTTTCGGTGATCCTGCTCACAGTTGAGGTGCTGATCGCCCTCTACGTCCACGACGATTTCATACGCCCCTATTTCGGAGATACCCTCGTCGTCATCCTCGTTTACTGCGTTATACGCTCGGTCTTCCCCGACGGGATAAGGTTCCTTTCGGTTTACGTCTTCCTGTTCGCCTGTTTCGTGGAGTTTCTGCAATATTTGAAGTTCATCGAGATCATCGGGCTTCAGGACAGCAGATTTTTCTCCACCCTGCTCGGCACGTCCTTCTCGTGGCTCGATATTCTGTCGTATCTCGGCGGCGCAGTCCCGCTTATCATTTTTGAGATCATCGAAAAGCACGGAAAAAACAAAAAAATCGGAGCGAAATGATCGCTCCGATTTTTATATCACCACTTGTTTTTCTCGCAATGCCAGGGCGTGCCGACGTAGCCGACCTGGAGAAAGTCCTCGGGTTTGTTCCTTATAATATAGTCTATATACGTCATTACCATCTCCGCCGTGAACATATATCCCTGCACGTTCTGATGACCGTTGAGGAAAAGTGCGTTACGGCAGCGCTTGTCGTAAACCGGCCCGTCTCTGAACAGGTCGATGACGTAGGTGTAGTCAAACTTCTTCGCCATATCATGGAGGAGGTCTGCGTGCGCCCTTCTCTTGTTAAGCGTCTCTTCACCGTCGCAGTCATATCTCGGCATAGACATGAGGAAGAACCTTGCCTTGGGCTGTATCTGCTTGTATTTGAGGAATACTTTGCCGTAACAGCCCGCAAACGTCTCGGTGTTGCACTTCTCGGGATCGCTGACGTCGATGTCGTCTATCGTTCCGATGGGCTGATTCATGCCCATAAGATCGTTTACTCCGAGCGCCATTATATACGCCTGCGTCGCCTTCATCTGGTTGAAGAGGTCACGGTCGGTCGCGAAGGAGTCGAGATACTCCTTTGCGGTCATTCCGCCCTTTGAGAAGTTATATACCGTGCTTCCGCAGGCGCGGGCGATGAACTGCCCCCATGAATACTCGTAAATATCGTCGTATTTCGTCCCGTCTCCGACGCGCCTCTCAAGCTCGCCCGAAGAAAGACTGTCGCCTATGCAGGCGATAGTTCTGAATATTTTTGTGAAACCGCCGTCCGGCTTGTAGTTGTCGAGGGGTTTTTCGCCCTCTATTGCAAAATAATCATCAAATCTCATATTCATTACCTCGATTCGTTTGACCTTATTATAGCACAATAAAACCGATAAGTCAATAAAGAAAAAAGCCGATCCGGCTTTTTATTTTTCAGAACCCGATGCGATGTAGTCGAACACGTCGCCGACCGTGACGAGCTTCTCGATATCGTCATCGGGGATCACGACCCCGAACTCGTCCTCGAGCGTGATGAGCATTTCAACGACGTCGAGCGAATCGGCGCCCAGGTCCTCCATTATCTTCGTATCCTCGCTGATGTCGGATACGTCAACGTTAAGCTGTCCGGATATTATTTCAATGATTTTTTCGTACATACAATCTCCTGTTTTTTTACGTTGTCGAAAATCCGCCGCGCAATGTCTTGCGAAATGCGCGTGGAGCTTTATTATATCATATTTTTCAAATAAATCAAGAGGGAAACGACAGATTTCACATATCGTTCATTCTTTTTCGGACGATGCCGATACCGCTGATTCCGTCCGCACGAAAAGTGCGACTGATTCTACCGACCCGGTGCGGGGAAACATATCATAGGGCGTAATCTCGCCCATATTGTACCCGTGAGAAAGGAAGTATTTTGCGTCCCTTGCGAGCGTCTCGTGGTTGCAGGAGACGTAAACGAGGCGGTTTATCCCCGATTTCACGATCTTCTCCGCAAGCGCCTCGGATATTCCTTTTCTCGGCGGATCGACGATACAAACGTCAATGCCGCTTAGGTCTGCCGTCTCGGCGTCGGCGCATAAGAACTCCGCGTTTTTGATCCCGTTGCGTTCGGCGTTTTTCTTTGCGTTTTCGACCGCCTCGGGGACGACCTCAAGCCCGTAAACGGCGGTGCCGGGGTGCTTTTTGGCAAAGGATATGCCGATCGTACCCGCCCCGCAGTAAAGGTCGGCGACCTTATTCGGCCCGCTTTCGGCGGCAAGCTCTATCGCCTTTTCGTAGAGAAGCTCCGCGACGTTTCTGTTGACCTGGAAGAACGAATGGGAAGATACGGCAAAGATGCAGCCGCACAGCACGTCGGTTATCTCGTCTTTTCCGCAGATCGCCCTGCTCTTTTTGCCGAGAATGACGTTTGTGTCTTCGGCGTTGGTGTTGACGACGACAGATTTCAGCATCGGAAAAGCGGCGGTGACGTCCTTTACGAAGTCCTCCTCGCCCTTTATCCTGTCAAGCCGTGTGACGAGTGTGAGCATCATCTCTCCGGTCTTTTCGCCGTACCTTATATATATGTGTCTCAGCTGAGGATCGGCAGGAAAACGGTAGGAAGCGGTAAAGGCGATGACGTCGGAGAACAGCTCCGACGACAGCAGGCATTTCCCGCATGGGATTATCTCGTGGGAATGTTTGGCATAATAGCCGTATTTGCCGCCCTCGACAGGCATCTGCACCTTGTTTCTGTACCCGGTGCGTCTGCCGTCGGTCACAACGTCCTTTACGTCCGCATCTATTCCCTGCTTATGAAAGGACGCCTTGACGAAGCTCTTTTTCAGTTCAAGCTCGTATTCGCGCGTGATATGGCCGAGGGTACAGCCGCCGCAGCGCCTCAGCGGGCAGGGATCCTGCTCCCGTTTATCGGAAGCCGAAAGGACCTCCTCGATCCTTGCGACGGCGTAGGAGGACGCGGTCTTTATTATCCTTATATTAAGTCTGTCGCCCGTGACGCCGCCGTCAACGAAGACCGCCATACCGTCAATATGGGCGATTCCGAAGCCCATATTGTTCATATCGGTCACGACGACCTCATAAACTTCGTTTTTCTTCATTCCGCTTTTCCGGCATTGAACTCATCGTAAAGGGGTTTCTTTTCGACCGTGACTTTTTTCTCGGTCTCCGCGACCTCTTTGTTGAACATATAGGCGAAATAATCGGTGCGGAAGGTGTTCAGATGTTTATCGACGTATTCGCCGTCGATGTCGAGCACCTTGATGACGAAACAGCCGAGATCGGTCTCTATGACGTCCGAAACGTCGCCGACGTTCAGCTTCTTCACCTCGTCCTCGACCGACGGAACGATCTCGCCGTCAACGTAGTAGTAACCGCTGTCGATGAGCGACTTCATATTTTCGTCCTCACCGTATTCCAGGACGAGCTTTTTGAAGTCCTCGCCGCTGTCGGCAAGTGCCTTGACCTGAACCGCCTTTTCGTGGGCGTTTTCGCTGTCGGAGGAGATCATAACGTACATGACGTTGTGGAATACCTCGGGGATCATATCTTTGAGCCCCTTGTCGTCTATGCGGATGACCATATTCATCTCATCCGTATAGTAGTCGTAGATCATCTGCCAGAGGGTGTTGAACTCCTGTATCGAAACGAGAAGGTACTCGGTCAGATAATTGAGCGAGAGATTCTTCTGCCATTCTTCGTCCGAAACCGATGCCTTCTGCTCCTTGTACCAGCTGTTCACGGCTTTCTTATCGTCGGAAGACAGCTTTACACCGTATTTTTCGGCGACAAGTTCTATCGCGCGGTTGTGGATAAGCGTTTTCAGAGCCGAGGCGGCGATCTCGTCGCCGTGCTCACCGGGGTCCTCATAGTCAGCCGCCGTATTCATATATACGTATCTGTAATAATCGTGATTGATATTTTTGCCGCTGAGGACAAGGACCGTCCTGTCATCCGACGGCTTTATTCCGCAGGAACAAAGGAGAAGGACGCAGGAGAGAATGATCGCCAAAATACCCGTTTTTTTCATATTATTTCCCTATTATCTGAGTAAGAGGGCTTCCGCGTAAACGGAAGCCCATTTTTGTTATGACTTATCCGATGAGCTGATCTGCTCGCCGTTAAGGAAGCGTACCGTATCGTTGAACAGCTTTTCGACGTTCGCTCTCGTAACGTAGAAGTAACCCTCTCCGTTAAGAGTGAAGTAACATCTTCTCGTCGTGTAAGCGAAGAACTCGACCTCATATTTCGTTCCGTCGTTGGTGATGACGGTAGCGGAACCGAGGCGTTTCATATTCTGCTCGTATCCCTCATCGACGTAATCGACAATGGAGATGTTGAGAATGTCGCCGTAGATCTGCTTGAAGTTCTTCAGGGTGTCGGGATCAAAGTCCTTGCCTTCTCCGTTGAGCTTGACGAACATATTCTCGCCCTCGGTACGGAGAGTGAAGAAGACGTCAACTTCCTTTCCGTTTTCGTCCTTGCCTTCGACTCTGATCTCAGAGAGGTCCTTGATGTTTTCAAATACGATATTGCTGCTGATGAACCTTATGGAGTCCCAGGTGATGAAGTTGCCTACGCTGTCCATATCGCTGATGTTTGAAATATACGAAACGCTGCTGAACAGAGGGGAGTATGCGTAAACTCCGCCCTCCTCGTCCGGCTCGGAGAAGAACACGTATGTGTGGACTTCGTCGAGCAGATAATGGATCATATAGTAGGGATGTTCGATATCTATTCCGTATTTTTCCTTGACGTTGAGTTCCTCGCCGTCAAACAGCTCAAGTCCCGCAGACACGACGTAATCTCCGGTGAAGTGTGAGAACAGCTCCATCATCGACGCGTAAGCGGTAAGCTCAAGGTTGAAGCCCTTGGGATGACCGAGGCGGAACGTGGGCATACCGTCGGCACGGCCGGTTTCGGTCGCAGGGATCATATCCACCCAGACGTAGAGCTCGCCGTTCTTATAGATCATAAAATCGTCAACCCCGTAATACGTCGTGGATGAGACGGCGTAGCCGAGGGAAGGAGTGAGGAAGGTATGCACGTCGGCAAGAACGGTGTCGGCAATATCCGTGTTGAGGATATAGACCGCCTTTCTGTTCTCCACCATACAGTAATACCCGCCGCCCGTGGGAATACGGTTTCCGACGAATACCTTGTATGCCGTGCCGTCGAGCTTCGTGATTATAAAGTATGCGGGATCGTCGTTTTCACCGAGGCCGTAAACCGAGAAGTCCTCGCTCATATCGTCAAGATCGACTCTTGCCATCGAGAGCGTGTATCCCGTCGAAACGACGAGAGACGAGAGAAGTTCGGGATCGTAGGGAGTGGTCTCCATACCTTCAAAGAAGAAGGCGTCCCCTCCGCGGTAGAGCTTGTAATGATTGATCTTGTTGAAGACCTCGATCGAGCTGATCTCCGCCTTCTGAATATGCTCGTAGAGCATGATCCTGTTGTTTATTCCGAGGACCTCGCCGGGAAGAAGCTCGGGGATCTTTTCTTCGATCTCCTCCGCTTTGAGAAGCGGTCTGACCGCCGCGAAATATACGACGGTGAGGATGACGAAGGTCGAGGCAATAATGATGATATTGCGCAGCTTCTTGCTCATAGATAGCGTCTCCTCGTATAAACGTAGATACCTATTCCGGCAACGATGAGTGCGGGAACGACGGTGATGAGCGCCGTGTATCTGTTGGCTTCCGCCTTCGTTATATTGAGCTTCGTGTCGCTGAATACCTTGAACTTGAGATCAAGCGGTACAGTCTTTCTCGCAAACGCCTTTATCGCGTAGAACATAATGTCGCGGTTGGCGTAGCTCTTGCTTCCGCTCGTGTATTCGTCGTCGCCGAAATATCCGCTTCCTGTCGCAAGCACGAAGGAAAGGTGCGCCTCGT
Source organism: Candidatus Colimorpha enterica (assembly GCA_018065475.1). Classification (GTDB taxonomy): domain Bacteria; phylum Bacillota; class Clostridia; order Oscillospirales; family CAG-272; genus Colimorpha_A; species Colimorpha_A enterica. The sequence goes on along the minus strand of JAGHTD010000086.1, from coordinate 3,019 downwards.
TGTCGATATATCTCTGATCGAGAGTGATCGTCATGAGGTTGAACTGCTCGTTTGTCACGGGGTCGCCCTCGCCGAGAGGATTGGCGATCGCCGTCTTTTCGGGAGAGGTCGTGAGCACCGTCGAGGTGTATCTGTCCGACTTGTATTCGGAGTTTCTCTCGTAAAGCAGGGTGATCGGGCGCGCGTTCTTGACTATCGCCTTAGGCGTGCTTTCAAGCTCGCGCAGAGCAGTCGTGATGGAGGAACCCGTGCCCTCCTGCGTGTAGGTGGCGGAGATCATCTTGCCGTCAACGTCTATCGCATTTGAATAGTCGATGACCTGCATGGGCTCAAACTTTATTCCCCACTCGGCAAGAAGAGCGTCGAGCTCGGGAAGCTCGCCCGTTTCGCTTCCCATGAAGACCATAAGACCTCCCTGGTAGTTGTTGAGGAAATCGTCGATCTTCTTTATCTCGTTCGTGCCCGACTCGTTGTCGCCGATGAAGTCGGTGAGCGGGTTGTTGATGACCATGAGCTTTGCGGTCTTGTCGAGAGGATCCTTGGTGAGGTCGATCTTTCTTACGTCAAAGCCGGCATCCTCCATCAGCGTCCAGAGCGCCTTGCCTTCGTCGACCTTCTCGCCGTGTCCCGTCGTGAAATATGCGATCGGGCTGTCGCCGAGAAGCTGAAGCATGCTTGACGTGTACTTGTATTCGCCGTTGAAGGCGAAGATGTCGCCCGTCTGCTGATCGTAGGTGTAGAACGCCGTATAGTCGATGAGACGCGAATCGGTACCGCCGTCGGAGATGATGACCGACGTGGTCTTGGGCGAATCGACGCTCGACGTCAGATATTTTGCTATCCCGTCGGGGTGGTTGATTATGTCAACGTAGTTGACGTGGACGAAGTCGAACTCCTCCTCGTACTGGAGAGCGAGGTTGTGGACGAGATTTGAATAGTAATTGGCGTCAAGCTCGTCGGCGGGCATACAGAACGTGATGTCGATATGCGAGTCTTCCTTGCTTCTGTAAGGATCGAGAATATTCTTCGACTGCTCGCTTATCGAAAATACGAGCGAGTCGGTCATATCTATTATCCACAGATATTTCTGCGCAAGAGCGGAGAAAATGGCGTTTACTATCACGATAAGAGCTATTACCGCTGCGGTGAGCCCTATTGCGAGCGCACCGAACTTAAGTCTGCGGTGCTTTGCGATCTTTGAGTTTTCCATTTAAGATACCTCCGTCAGGCCCAACGGCGTCTTTCATATACCCTGACCGTGAGGAACAGGAATACGAAGCATACCGAAGCGTAATAAAGCAGAGCGGCAAAGTCGAATACGCCGTAGTTGAAATAGCTGAAACGGCTGTAAATGGAGATCCAGCTGAGCACCTTTCTCAGCCACTCGAAGGGGATGTAGGAATTGAGAAGACTGATGACGAGGAAGAGCGCCATAATGCCGATGGAGCCGATGGCGGCAATTAACTGGTTTTCGGTGAGAGCCGAAACGAACACGCCGATGGAGATAAAAGCGGCGGCGGCAAGCACGAGGGCTACCGACGAGCCGAAGAGCACTCCGCTCTGTATCTCGTTTTCAGCCGAGAACTTGTAGAGCGTTGCAAAGTTGAGCGTGCCGATGAGGAAGGTGATGAGATAGACGGCGTAAGCGGCGAAGAACTTTCCCGCAACTATGCCCCCGATGCTCGCCGGAGAGGTGAGAAGGAGCTGTTCGGTCTTCGTTTTTCTTTCTTCGCTGAAAAGCTTCATCGTAAGGAAGGGGGTGAGCACGGCGGAGATGATCATCATCGTCGTGAAATAAGTGCCTGTCGAGCTCGTCGATGCCTGCAAGGTCATCAGAGCGAAGGTGCCGCCGTTTGCGGCGAGGAATGCCGCCATAAAGACGTACCCGATGGGCGTCTTGAAATATGACAGAAAGTCTCTTTTGAATACTGCAATCATTTTTTAATCCTCTGTACTGCGATCAGGCGTTGGCACTGATCTTCACGTGTTTCTTTCTGCTCTTGGTTTCGGCAGTCTTCTCGGTGAGGGCAAGGAAGATGTCCTCGAGGTTTGCGCCCGCCGTTTCAAGTCCGAGCAGGTACCAGCCCCTTGAAGCTATCATCGAGAAGAGCGGCTTGCGGATGTCCACACCGTTTTCCGACTCGATGACGTAGTCGGTGCTGTCCATATCGAGCTGACCTCCGACGTCAACGGAACGCACGCCCTGAAGCGCTTTAAGAGCCGACGTGACCTCCTTGACGGGACCGGTGATCTTTGCAGAAATGCGCTTTCCGCCTTCGACAGCTCCTGCGATCTCCTCCGTCTTCTTGTCGGCGGCGATCTTGCCCTTGTTTATGATGATGACACGGTCGCATACCGCCTGCACCTCGGAAAGGATGTGCGTGCTGAGAATGACTGTGTGGTCGAGGCCGAGGGTACGGATGAGGTTTCTTATCTCAACGACCTGGCGTGGGTCAAGGCCGACCGTCGGCTCGTCGAGAATGATGATCGGTGGATTGCCGACGAGCGCCTGAGCGATGCCGACACGCTGTTTGTAACCCTTTGAAAGGTTGGAGATGAGGCGGCCCTTTACGTCGCCGAGGCGTGTGACCTCGATGATCTCCTCTATGTGCTTTTTCCTGTTGAGCTTGCAGGATTTCAGGTCGTAAACGAAGTTCAGATACTCGCTGACCGTCATATCCGGATATACGGGAGGGATCTCGGGAAGGTAGCCGACCTTCTTTTTTACCTCGTCGGGGAAGTCGAGCATATCGAGCCCGTCAACCGTGACGCTTCCGTCCGTAAAGGAAAGATAACCCGTAAGAATATTCATTGTGGTGGATTTTCCCGCACCGTTCGGGCCGAGAAAACCGACGATTTCGCCTTTGCCTATTTCAAAGCTGATACCGCTTAAAGCGTAGGACTTGCCGTAACGCTTTGTCAGGTTTTCGATCTTGATCATATAATACTCCTTGACCTGCGTGTGTCCGCAGAGTTATTCAAATATAATTATACCACGACGGAGTGTATAATTCAATAT
>JAGHTD010000202.1 GCA_018065475.1 Candidatus Colimorpha enterica | reverse complement strand
ACCATGGCGTCGAGCTCTTCAAAAGTCGGCTCGCCCGTCATAATGGCTGTGAACTGATCGCCGTCGCAGGTCTCTGCGTGGAGCAGATACTCGGCAAGCGCCTTGAGCTTCTCGGAGTTTTCAGTGAGGAGTTCTTTGCACTTCTCGTATGCCTTGGAGATTATCGTCTTGATCTCTTCGTCGATATCAGCCGCGGTCTGCTCCGAATATCCCTTGCCGGAGCTGAAATCGCGTCCGAGGAATACTTCGTCGGAATCGTGCTCCGAACCGTAAAGGATCGGGCCGAGCTTATCGCTCATACCGTACTTGGTGACCATGTTCCTTGCGACCGACGTTGCGTGCTTGATGTCGCTTGAAGCACCCGTGGAGATCTCACCGAAGATTATGTCTTCCGCAACGCGTCCGCCGAGACTGATGACGATGTCCTCAAACATCTGCGATCTCGTCGTTCCTTCCGCATCCTCTTCGGGAATACGTACCGTTACGCCACCCGTGCGGGCGGTGGGGACAATAGTGATATGTCTTACGGGGTCGGAATTGGGGCAGAGGAAGCCGGCAACGGCGTGACCTGCCTCGTGATAAGCGGCAAGCTTTCTGTCCTTTTCACGGCGGATCTTCGCCTTCTTGTTGGGACCGAGGATTATCTTCATATAAGAATCCTGTATCTCGTCCATACCGATAAGGTTCTTGTTTCTTCTTGCGGCAAGGAGAGCGGATTCGTTGAGAAGGTTGGCGAGGTCAGCACCGGTGAAACCGACGGTGGTCTGCGCTATGCGCTTGAAATCGACCGTGCCCTCAAACGGCTTTCCCCTTGCGTGTACCTTGAGGATATCCTCTCTGCCTCTGATGTCGGGGTAGTTGACGGTGATCTGCCTGTCAAATCTGCCCGGTCTGAGAAGTGCAGGGTCGAGGATGTCGGGACGGTTGGTAGCTGCTATGACGATCGTTCCTTCGTTTGAGCCGAAGCCGTCCATTTCGACGAGAAGCTGGTTGAGCGTCTGCTCTCTCTCGTCGTGTCCGCCTCCGACGCCGGCGCCTCTGTGACGGCTTACGGCGTCGATCTCGTCGATGAAGACGATGCTTGCCTTATTCTTTCTCGCGGTATCGAAAAGGTCTCTCACTCTCGAAGCGCCGACGCCGACGTACATTTCGACGAAATCGGAGCCGGAGATCGAATAGAACGGGACGCCCGCCTCGCCGGCGACTGCCTTTGCGAGAAGCGTCTTACCCGTTCCGGGAGGGCCCATCAGCAGAACGCCGTGGGGTATCTTTGCACCGAGCTTGGTGTAGTTGGTAGGATTTTTGAGGAAATCGACGATCTCCGCAAGCTCCGCCTTCTCCTCGTCAGCGCCCGCAACGTCACGGAAATACTTTCTTGAATTGCTGTCGTCGGGGGTGAGCGTTGCACGGGACTTGCCGAACGCGCCTATCCTGCCGTCACGGCCACCCATCATCTGGTTCATGAGCCAGATCCAGAGGAACGCCATGATCGCGATCATCAGTATCGTCGGGATGAGCTGTACCCACCACGGAGTTGACGCAAGCGGTTCGTATTCGTATTTTTCGATCTTGCCTTCCTTCAGCTGACTCTGAATGGTATCGGCGAGATCCTCGTAGAATATCGCAAAATCTCTCAGTCTGTACGTCGCAGTCGTACCGTCTTTCAGTTCGACGTTGACGACGTTGGTTTTCGTGACCTCAAATGACTTGACCTTTTCGTCGTAGAAAAGCTGTGCAAGTTCGCTGTACTGAAGATCCGCCGTTTCTGTCGTATCCTTGAGCGCGTACCACGCGATCAGGATCACACCGACGAACAAGAGTAGATAAAACAGACCTGTAAACTTAACTTTTTTCTTCATTTTGACCTCATTCAGCTATAGATTTCGGGTTTAAGAACGCCGATGAACGGCAGCGCTCTGTACTTTTCGTCATAATCGAGACCGTATCCGACGACGAACTCGTTGGGGATGACGAATCCCGTCCAGTCGGGTTTGAAATCGACCTCGCGGCGATCGGGCTTATCGAGGAGAGTGACGGTCTTTACGCTGTTGGCTCCCTTGAGCTTGAGATAATCGACAAGGTAGGACAGCGTGCGTCCGCTGTCGATGATATCCTCGACTATGATAATGTCCGTGTTGCTGAGATCCTTTCTGTAAAGATCGAGAAGGATGTTGATTGAGCCGTGGGTGGTTCCCGAGCCGTAGGAGGAGACCTTCATAAAGTCGATCTCAACGGGGATCTTCACGTTTTTCATAAGGTCGCCCATGAATACGACCGAGCCCTTCAATATTCCGAGGAGAAGAACACGGGTGTCCCTGTCGGCATAGTAGCTGTCTATTTCGGCACCTATTTCGGCGATCCTGCCGTGTATTTTCTCCTCCGAAAGAAGAATGTGATCGATATCGTTTATCAGTGTTTTCATCGTTTTTTCTCTCCGAAAATGTATATTTCCGTATTCCCGCCCGAAACGGGTCTTATCCTGTCGGATACGCAGATTCCCGGCACCCAGACGACCTCGCCGTCAAGCCGGAACACCGCTGTGTTTTTCTTTTCCTTTTCGGTCAGCTTTTTTTCCTGGATCAGCTTTTTCAGCTTTTTCGTCATCCTGCCGACCTTCACGCTGTCGCCCGGGTGTCTTGCACCGACCGTCAGCGTCCTATTTATTATATCACAAGTAAATGAACCTGCAATATACGAATTGTAAATATTTTTCAGCTCCGCGATCTTGTCGGCGTTTTCACCCTTTTCCGTTACGAAAACAGTGCCGTAAGGCGTTTCGGTCAAGCCGTGGTTCAGCTCCGTTTCGCCTTCGTCTTCGCCCTCTTCGGCAAAATACACGCTGTCCCTGTCGCAGACAAGTCTGCCGCCGGGGAGCGATATTCCCGTCTTCGGCACGTCGGAGGAAATCAGCTCCGCCGTCCCCCTTATATGCCCGTATTCCGGATGACAGCCGTTTTTCTCGCATTCACTGCGTATCACACGGTGAAGCAGAGGTGCTGGAAGCTCCGAAAGGGCTTTTCTTCCCTCTTCAAACGAATGTCTGTCCGCCTCGGACGCAAGATAGTTTTCGTCTTCGCCGAGGATCTCGGTCATCCTCGTCACCGAATCTATAAGGTTCGGATTCAGCTTTTTCAGCATCGGTATGACTTCGTTGCGGACGTAATTGCGGGTATATGAGCTGTCGGCGTTGGTGCTGTCGGTGACGTAGCTTATGCCGTTTTCACGGCAGTAAGCGACTATATCCTGCTTTTTGCAGAGGATGAGAGGTCTTATGATGTTCCCCCTCTTCGGCTTGATACCCGATAGACCGTTCAGCCCGCTTCCGCGGCAGAGGTTTATCAGTACCGTCTCGGCGTTGTCGTCGGCATTATGTGCCACGGCGACGGCGTCAATACCGTTTTCACGGCAGAGACGGTCGAAATATCCGTACCTCTCGTTTCTCGCCGTTTCCTCGATTCCAAGGCCTTTTTCCTTTGCGATGCCCGGAACGTCGATCCTCTCCGAGAAGAATGTCACTCCGAGCTTTCGGCAGTATTCCCTCGCAAACTCCTCGTCCCTGTCGGCTTCCGCGCCTCTTATCATGTGGTTGACGTGTGCGGCATATACCTTTATATCCCCGACACGGCGGAGGAATGTGAGCAGGACGGTCGAGTCCGCTCCGCCCGAAAAACCGACGAGAACGCTTTTTACGCCGTCAAGCAGTCCGTATCTTTCAATCGCAGAGGCGATTTTAGCTTCGATGTCAGCGCTCATGTCCTGTCGTCAAGCGTAACGAACTTCGTGAACTTCGGGAT
>JAGHTD010000295.1 GCA_018065475.1 Candidatus Colimorpha enterica | reverse complement strand
CCTTCGACTGGTCGAGGACCGTTGATACGCCCGAAGAAAACTACTACAAGTGGACACAGTGGATATTCCGCAAGATGTTCGACGCAGGGCTCGTCTTCCGTTCCAAGACGCTCGTCAACTACTGCCCGAGCTGTAAAGTCGTCCTTTCAAACGAGGACTCGCAGGGCGGAAAGTGCGATATTTGCCACAGCGATATTATCCAGAAGTCCAAGGACGTATGGTATCTCCGTATCACCGAATACGCCGACAAGCTCCTTGAAGGACTTGACACTGTCGATTACCTTCCCAACGTACGTCTCCAGCAGGAAAACTGGATCGGCCGTTCAGAGGGTGCATTCGTAAACTTCGCCCTTACCGGCGTCGATGATTCGATAAGGATCTATACGACGCGCTGTGACACTATGTTCGGCGCTACCTTCATGGTCATAGCCCCCGAGCATCCCATTATCGAGAAATACCGCGACAGGATCTCCAACATCGCCGACCTCGACGCTTATAAAGAGGAATGTGCGAAAAAGACGGAGTTTGAACGTACTCAGCTCGTCAAGGACAAGACCGGCGTAAAGATCGAAGGTATCGAGGCGATCAACCCCGCGAACGGAAAGAACATCCCGATCTACATCTCCGACTACGTTATGATGGGCTATGGCACGGGCGCGATCATGGCTGTTCCCGCTCACGACGAGCGTGACTACGCCTTCGCAAAGAAGTTCGGTGCCGAGATCATCGAGGTCATCAAGGGCGGAAACATCGAAGAAGAAGCATATTCCGGCGACGGAGAGATGGTCAACTCCTCCTTCCTCAACGGCATTACAACGAAGAAGGAAGCGATTGCAAAGATGCTTTCTTACCTCCCCGAAAAGGGTATCGGCGAGAAGGGAGTTCAGTTCAAGATGAAGGACTGGGCGTTCAACCGTCAGCGTTACTGGGGTGAGCCGATCCCGATCGTCAACTGCCCCAAGTGCGGAATGGTCGGCGTTCCCTACGAGGAGCTTCCTCTGAAGCTCCCCAAGATCGAGAACTTCGCTCCCGGTGAAGGCGGCGAAAGCCCTCTTGCTTCCATTCCCGAATACGTGAACTGCAAGTGCCCGAAGTGCGGCGGCGACGCAAAGCGCGAAACCGACACCATGCCTCAGTGGGCGGGCTCTTCGTGGTATTTCCTGCGATACTGCGATCCTCACAACGATGAGAGATTCGCGTCAAAGGACGCTCTCAAATACTGGCTCCCCGTTGACTGGTACAACGGCGGTATGGAACACGTCACGAGACACATGATCTACTCCCGTTTCTGGCACAAGTTCCTCTACGACATTAACGAAGTTCCCACCTCCGAGCCCTACGCAAAGCGTACCGCTCAGGGACTTATCCTCGGCCCCGACGGCGAGAAGATGTCGAAGTCCAAGGGCAACGTCGTCGATCCCAACGACGTAGTTGACGTTTACGGTGCAGACGTACTGAGGGTATATACGCTCTTTATGGGCGATTACGCATCGGCGGCACCCTGGAGCGACAGCTCCGTCAAGGGCGTCAAGCGCTTCCTCGACCGCTTTGCTTCCCTTACCGATTACGCAAAGGGCAGCGGAACCACCAAAGAGCTCGATACCGCCTTCAACAAGACCGTCAAGAAGGTCAGCGAAGACATCGAGGCGATGAAGTACAACACAGCGATCGCCGCAATGATGACGCTTGTAAACACGATCTACGACAACGGTTCGCTTACCGTAGACGAGCTGAAGACCTTCGTCAAGATCCTCTGCCCCTTCGCTCCTCACATCTGCGAGGAAATGTGGGAACACCTCGGCGGCGAGGGCTTCTGCTCGCTCGCAAAGTGGCCCGAGTGGGATGAGAACAAGATCGCGGACGAGACCGTGAACTACGCCGTTCAGGTCCTCGGCAAGCTCCGTTCGGTCATCACCGTCCCCGCTTCCCTCTCAAAGGAAGAGATCCTCGAAGCAGCAAAGAACGACGAAAAGGTCAAGTCCTTCACCGCCGGAAAGACGGTAGTGAAAGAGATCTTCGTCCCCGGAAAGCTCGTCAATCTCGTTGTAAAATGATAATAAAAAAATCAGTCCGATCACTCGGACTGATTTTTTATGTCAGGATGTTTTCTTTGATCCAAAGGATCTGCTTTTCGACCGATTCGGGTGACGTGCCGCCTTCGCTTGACCTGCGTTTCACGCAGTTCACGAGGTCTATGGCGTCATATACGTCGCTGTCGAACAGCTCCGAAAAGCCCTTATATTCTTCAATCGAAAGCGTTTCAAGCACCTTGTCCTTCATCTGACAGTAAGATACTGTCTGCCCCGAGATCTTGTATGCGGTCCTGAAAGGAAGACCCTTCCCGACGAGATAGTCGGCGAGGTCGGTAGCGTTGATAAATCCCTTCTGTGCCGCCTTCATCATATTGTCGGGATGTGCCGTCATCTCTCCGATCATCGGAGCGAAGACGTCGAGGCACTTTTTTACGGTGTCGCTTGCGTCGAACACCGTCTCCTTGTCCTCCTGCATATCCTTGTCGTATGCGAGCGGGATGCCCTTCATCACGGTAAGGATCGCCATAAGGTCGCCGTAAACGCGCCCGGTCTTGCCGCGGACGAGCTCCGCCATATCGGGATTCTTCTTCTGAGGCATTATCGACGAGCCGGTAGTGAAGTTGTCCGAGAGGGTGATGAACCCGAACTCGGAGCTCGACCAAAGGATTATATCCTCCGAAAACCTCGAAAGATGAACCATAACGAGCGAGAGAGCAGCCATATATTCGATGACGAAATCTCTGTCAGAGACGCCGTCGATAGAGTTAAGACATATTCCGTCGAAGCCCATAAGCTCCGCTTCGTACTTTCTGTCGGTGTCAAAGG
>JAGHTD010000269.1 GCA_018065475.1 Candidatus Colimorpha enterica | reverse complement strand
GAAAAGTTATGAAAGGAAAAAGATTCATTATCGCACTTATGGCAATACTGATGCTCATTTGTGTAGCATTTTTAGCAGGCGCGTTGCAATACACTGATGAGTCGACAAAAAAGATGAGTGAAGAAGAAAAGTCATCAGAAGACACGATTGAGCCCGCTGATACGACATGCTGTGCGGCAGATATCGCTGCGACATCAAAAAAGCAAAGCGGACCATTTGTATTTTTCCAATACAATCCGAAAACGGGCGAGGATTTCCGCTATGATCTGGGTCACGTAGTGGCCGAAATAAAGGAAAAAGGCATCGACAATACATCCTTTGACAGTCTGACCGAGTATTCTTTCGATGAATTTAATTGGAAAGTATGGCAAAAGCCATCTTCGTTTATTAACTTTGTTGCTCGTACGTCATATCATTTATGGAATCTGGACAGTTTCAATAGGTGCTTTCCAATTGAAAAGCTGTCTGTGATCAACGACGATTGCATCGTTGCGGAGTACAAGCTGAGAAAAGAAGAGAATATTTTTCACGCTTTCGTCGTATTTGAAAGAATAATAATAAAAGATGAAAAAGGCATTAATTATGAAAACTGGGGTTATTCCTGCGAAACGTATTTTGCATATCCGTCGATTACAATAGAAGACGTTTCCGAAATAAATGTATCGGACAAGATATGCACGAAGGATGAAATGCCGTTCTTCGTTTCTCCGAATCATAATCTTGACATTGAGTCTTTGCCGGACGAATATCGCCATTTTGAAGATACGGCAATGCTCAAGGACGGTATTCTGATCATAGAGTATGATTTGCTTGAAGACGGTGTAATAGAAATCACCTCAAAAACCTTCATTCCCTACGGTGAGAAAAACGACAGTTATCCGTACAATGCGTTGATCCGCAACGCATTTGATCCGAAGTTCTGATCTGCCTCAACCACGCACAAAAAACAAGCAATCGAAAAAGGGCTCATCGAGCCCTTTTTATTTGCGAAAATCTTTTCTTCGATTCGGCGGAAGAAATATTTGCCTTTTCTATTGTAAAATGAGGTGAAAAATAGTATAATAATATAGTATGTGTAAAAAGGATTATTATGAAAATTATCAAAAAGTTCTGTACTTATTATAAGCCGTATCTCGGCACCTTCATCGCCGATATGGTCTGCGCCGTGCTGTTCTCGGCGTGCAATATGGTCTATCCTCTGATCACCAGGGAGATGCTTGACGATTTCATCCCCAACGGAAAGCTCAATCTGCTTTTTATATGGGCGGGGATACTGCTTCTCGTCTATGTCGCCAAGTTCTTCTTCAACTATTTCATCACCTATTTCGGCCACGTCGTAGGCGTCAATATGCAGTCGGATATGAGAAAAGAGGTCTTCGATCATCTCGAATCCCTTCCGCTCCGCTATTTTGACGACAACAAGACGGGAACGATAATGTCGAAGATCATAAACGACCTTCAGGACGTTTCGGAGCTTGCCCACCACGGTCCCGAGGACCTGTTCCTTTCGGTCGTAATGCTCGTCGGCTCGTTCATCATAATGGCTTCGATCTGCCTGCCGCTCACCCTCATCATCTACGCTCTCATCCCGTTTATGGCGTTTTTCGCCGCAAAGATGCAGACGAGAATGGAAAGCGCGTTCACGGAGCAGAGGGTGAAGATCGGAGAGGTCAACGCCACGCTTGAAAACTCCGTCGCGGGAATCAGAGTGTCGAAGGCATATACCAACCGCAAAAGGGAGTTCGAGCTTTTCGACAACGGCAACAGACAGTTCGTAAAGGCGAAGGTCAAGGCGTACAGAGCTATGGCGGATTTCCACTGCGGCTCGACGCTCATGATTGATATAATCCGTCTCGTCATGTACGCTGCGGGAGGCGTATTCGTCTTCAACGGCTCGATCAGCATAGCCGATTTCACGGCGTTCATCCTCTACATCAGTCTCGTCATCTCTCCCGTTGAGATGCTCGTCGGCTTTGCCGAGCAGTATCAGAGCGGTATGTCCGGATTCAGACGCTTCGTCGAGATAATCGAACAGCCGAAGGAAAAGGACAACGAGGGCTCGGTCGTGCTCACCGACGTGAAGGGCGAGATCGAGTTTAAGGAAGTCACCTTTTCCTACGTTGACGGTCAAAAGGTGCTCGACGGTGTTTCGTTCAAAGCTGAAGCGGGCAAAAAGCTCGCCCTCGTCGGTTCCTCCGGTGGAGGAAAGACAACGATCTGCAACCTTATCCCGAGATTTTACGAGATCGGCGGAGGCGAGATCACGATAGACGGCAAGGACGTGAGAGGCCTCACACTCGAATCGCTCCGCCGCAACATCGGCATCGTCTCGCAGGACGTCTTCCTCTTCGACTCGACGGTATTCGACAACATCGCCTACGGCAATACCGAGGCGAGCAGGGAAGAGGTCATCGAGGCGGCAAAGCTCGCCAACATCCACGATTTCATCATGAGTCTGCCGAACGGCTACGAAACCGAGGTCGGAGAAAGAGGCGTAAAGCTCTCCGGCGGTCAGAAACAGCGCATTTCGATCGCGCGTGTAT
>JAGHTD010000136.1 GCA_018065475.1 Candidatus Colimorpha enterica | reverse complement strand
TTAGCCTTTGCGATGACACCCGAGAAGGTGGGGATCAGGACAGCGGCGAGGATCGCGATGACCGCGATGACGATGACGAGCTCTACGATAGTAAAGCCCTTTTTGTTAAGCTTTTTCATGATAAGTTTTTCTCCTTTTTACGTCACGTGGACGTTCTTTTTGTTTTCGGTCTTTCCCGAACGCCTTTTTTATATCACGCTCCGCACGTTGCGACCCGTCCGGAGAAGATATACTTTCTCTATTCCTTTGTCAAGGAGCGGGAACTTTTCCGCAAAGGGAAAACTTCCTGCCGCAAGCGGCACTGCGAATACCATCTTGCGCGTCTATTATAAACGATAAATATCCTTTTGTCAAGTCTTTTTCTGCTTTTTTCTCCTTTTCCGCAGAAAAAAAGCATGAAAATTGCCCATTTTTTGTAAAATTCCGCCCTCCATCCCCGCGTTGTTCGCAGAAAAATTATGGCTTTTCCTTTTTCCATAACGAAAAGCGATCAGAGTGAAGACGAAAATTCAAAAAAGCATTGACAAACACGCAAAGAATGTGTATAATAAAAGCAGAGAAGCACCCGTGAAACGCTAAGCGTTTAACGTTGACGGTTGCCCTCCCGTTTGTGAGAAGAACTAATCGCCCTTATCTTTGCGGGATAGGCGGGCGGTTAGTTCTTTCTGTTTACTTACGCTTTGAATTGTCATTTTGCCTGTTATAGCAAAAATCGATCAGAGCGAGGATAAATGCTGCCAAAGTCAGAAGATCCGACATGGATACGTACATTTTATCATCCTCCCTTCTCTGTATTTGAGAAGGAAGGCAGAAAGTCCGTCCTCCTTCTCATAATAAATGAGTTTAGGGGAGGACACAAAATCGCAAAGCGATTTTGACAAGCCATCGCGTAGCGATGTTTTGTAACCGCCACCGTTTAATGGTGCTTCAGAGGTCGTTGATTTCTCAACGGCTCTTTTATTATACCACGCCCATTGCATTTTGTCAATACAAAAAGTAAAGGCGAGCGCCCGTCGACGCTCGCCGCTACTTTATTATTATAGGTAAATTATTCGGGATCGGAAGTGGGCTGACCGAAGGTCTCGAAGTAGGTCAGAAGCAGAGCCGCGACGTCGTCATCGCTGATCTCGGAGGGATCGGCGGGCAGGTTTGCCTTGATCTCTTCGATGTCGGGGTTGGTCGCGATAGCTCTCGCCATGTCGTTCAGGACCTCGGCGTTGTCGCCTTCGGTGAACTTGGAGATGTCGATGCCGGCGCCGGAGAGGGTCTCCTCGAGCTTATCGGCGATCGCCGCCTCGTACGCTTCCTCACTCTCGTAAGAATCCGCGGACATGGAGAGGATCTCCTTCGCGCCTTCCTTGACGTTCTCGAAGG
>JAGHTD010000279.1 GCA_018065475.1 Candidatus Colimorpha enterica | reverse complement strand
ATCTCGACGTCACCTTCGACCTCTCCCAGCCGGAATGGGAAAAGAGAAAATATTTCAACCTGACCGACGCCGAAATATTCAGAGATCACCGCGAGACGCTCTTTCCGATCCCGAGATGTTCAGAAAATTGACGGGCGTGAGAGAATATTGTTCTTTTTCTATTGCATAAATGAATGTTTTGTAGTATAATATATTGAGAATACCCACGGATGGAGGCCATAATTATGGCTGTAAAGATCAATACTAAATATTTAAGCGATTTTGCTTCCGACGATGAGATCGGAAGCATAATGCCCGAGGTCATCGCGGCGGACAGAACGCTCCGCGACGGCACGGGCAAAGGAGCGGATTTCAGAGGCTGGCTCGCTCTTCCCGACAACTACGACAGGGAAGAATATTCAAGGATCAAAGCTGCTGCCGAGAAGATCAAAAAGAACTGCGACGTCTTCGTCGTCATCGGTATCGGCGGCTCTTACCTCGGTGCGAGAGCGGCGATCGAGTTCGTTAAATCACCGCTTTACAACAACCTTAAAAAGGACACCCCCGACATCTATTTTGCCGGAAACGGTATCAACTCCGCATATTTAAACGAGCTCATCTCGATATGCGAGGGCAGAGACGTCTGCATAAACGTCATTTCAAAGTCGGGCAAGACGACCGAGCCCGCGATCGCGTTCAGGATCTTCAGAGAGATGCTTGAGAAAAAGTACGGCGAAGAGGGCGCGCGCGACAGGATCTTCATCACGACCGACAGAAAAAAGGGAAAGCTCAAGGAGCTTGCCGACGAAAAGGGTTATGAGACCTTCGTCGTTCCCGACGATATAGGCGGAAGATATTCCGTCCTCACCGCCGTCGGACTTCTTCCCATCGCCGTTGCCGGCATCGACACCGACGCAATGATGAACGGCGCAAAGAAGGCAATGGACTACTTTGCGACGGTATCTCCCGAGGCAAACGACGCATTCATCTACGCCGCCTGCCGCAACATTCTCTACCGTAAGGGCAAGAAGACCGAGATCATGGTCTCCTACGATCCCGCACTCGCAATGATGAACGAGTGGTGGAAACAGCTTTACGGCGAAAGCGAAGGCAAGGACGGAAAGGGTCTGTTCCCCGCGTCCGTCATCTTCTCCACCGATCTTCACTCCCTCGGACAGTATATCCAGCAGGGTGAAAGAACGATGTTTGAGACGGTCATCAACATCCTCGGCGACGAATCTCCCTTCGTCATCCCCGACGATCCCAACAACATCGACGAAATGAACTTCATTTCGGGTAAAACGCTTCATTTTGTCAACCGCAACGCATTCCTTGCGACGGTCATCTCACACAGCGACGGAAACGTTCCAAACCTCATTCTCGACCTCGACGGCAGAAGCGCGGAGGACTTCGGTTATCTCGTTTACTTCTTCGAGCTTGCCTGCGCGGTATCGGGATACACCCTCGGAGTCAATCCGTTTGACCAGCCGGGTGTCGAAGGATATAAGAACAATATGTACGCTCTCCTCGGCAAGCCCGGTGAAGAGCACGAAAAACGCCGCAGCGAACTTAAAAACAGAATTTATTAATTGCCGGAGGTAATATTATATGCTTAAACTTATTGTCGGATTGAAAGGTTCAGGAAAGACCAAGGCCATCGTTGACCTCGCAAACGCGAAGGTCGATGAGATTTCCGGTTCCGTCGTCTTCGTTGAAAAGGGCACAAAGCTCATTCATGAGGTAAAGCATCAGGCAAGACTTCTTGACACCGAAGAGTATCTTATCGCGTCTGCGGCAGGTCTTTACGGCTTCTGCGCAGGTATTTACGGAAGCAACTTCGACGTCAGCGAGATCTTCATCGATTCCGCACTCAAGATCTGCGGAAACAACACCGAAGAGTTCTTCAAGTTCCTTGACAGAATCATCGGTTTCACGGAGAATCACCCCGTAAACTTCACTATTACTTCTTCGATCGCTCCCGAGGAGATCCCCGAGAAGTACAGACAGTACATCTGAAATCAGCGGTCTGCCTTTCGGCAGACCGTTTTTTTGCTATGGATACACCGATCATCGGCACGCTCAACGAGCAGACGCTTCATCTCGCTCTCAAAAACTGGATAGACCCCGACCCGTCGCATCACGAGGTGAAGTATCTCGGAGCCGTCGCCGACGTAATGAACGAAAACGGCATTTTTGAGATTGAAACGAGGTCTTTTTCACGCTTGAAAAAGAAGGTCTCGCGCTTCATAGAGGAGCAGAACGTCACGGTCGTTTTTCCGATCGCGGAGCATACGAAGGTCGTGATCGTCGATAAGGACGGAAAAGAGATAAAAAGCTACCGCTCCCCTAAAAAAGGAGACAAGCGGGAGCTTCTCTGTCAGATGTTCCTTCTCCCGCCGGAAGTCCTTGACTCGGAGCGTCTCAAATTCGTCATAATAATGCTGGACGTGATACAGTACCGCCAGGTGGTGAGCAACGGAAAAAGACTTGTCACGAAGAAGGCGGACAGGCGTCCCACATCGATAAACGGCTCGGAGACGGTAGAGGGCAGAAAGGCACTTCTCGACTTCTGCGTCATACCGGACGGCGATTTCACCGCCGCGGACTTTTCAAAGGCAAACAAGCTTAACGGGCGCAAGACCTGGACTGTCCTCAAGCTCTACGAGAATCTCGGTCTCCTCTCCTGCGACAAATCGGGAAGAGCGTATATTTACAGAAGAATATGAAAAAATCACCTGCCGGAGCGGGTGATTTTTCATATATCGTGATATTTTACAGCCAACCGGTGTTGTTCTTCTTGAAATCCGCGAGGATGGCGTCGGCATCGTTTATGAGCGAATCGACCTCCTCAAGCGAACGGCAGGTGGCACCGCTTGCATTTTCATGGCCTCCGCCGCCGTAACGGGAGGCAAGGTCCTTTATTCCTACAAAGCGTGAACGGAGACGAACTCTGATCTCACCGTCGTCGGTCTCGATGAAGGCGAGCCAAATCAGGTCGTTCTTGATGGAGTCGAGGAGCATGACGGTCTGCGACGCCTGCTCGAGAGTGATGTTCTCACTCTCTCTTATCTCTTTTGACACGAAGATATACGCAACGCCGTTTTCGGTCTGCTTTATGTGACCGAACATCCTGCTGCGGAAGCTGAGATTCTCAAACGAATCGAGGTACAGATTTGCGAAGATACGCTCGGTATTGAAGCCGTAGTCGAGAAGCATGGCGGCGTAACGGAGCGTTTCGCCCGTCGTGCCGTTGAATCTGAATCTTCCCGAGTCGGTCACCATACCGATGTAGAGATATTCTGCGGCTTCTGCCGTCATTTTCAGCTTTCCGCCGAGCTTGACGCAGAGATCGACGATAAGCTCGCAGGTGGACGTGCGGAACTCCTCGACGACAGAGAGGTCGCCGAAGGGATTGTCGTCTATATGATGGTCGAGCTTTACGATCCTTTTGAAAAGGCCGATCTTTTCGTTTGACACTCTGTCGAGAGTCCCGGAGTCGAGAATGATAAGAAGCGCAGAGGAGCAGAACTCGTCGTCGGGCATTTCGTCCTCGTTCTCAAAAAACGCAAGGTAATCCGCCTTGTCGCCCCCGACGTAAAGGACTTCCTTTTCGGGAATTGGGGCTTTGATGATCGCCCGCAGTCCCATCGACGAGCCGACGGCGTCGCCGTCGGGACGAATGTGGCGGGAGATGACGATCCTGTCCGCTGCCGCGATCTCCGCATATACTTTTTCGGCAATTTCCTGTGTCATGGTTCTTCCTTACTGCTTGTGATAAAGCTTCTTTGTGGAGAACTCGGGCTCGCAGGTCATATTGATGCCGAGCTTCTTGAATATTTCCTCGTCCGAGGAGGGAAGAATGACGGTCGAATGTGCTTCACAACCCCTCAGCATGGGGAGATACTCTATCGCCTTTCTTGAATTGGTATCGAACACCGCCGAGACGGAGAGGGCGATGAGCACCTCGTCCGAATGAAGACGCGGGTTGTGGTTGCCGAGGTTTTTGGTTTTGAGCTCCGAGATCGGCTCGATGACAGAATGATTGATGACGTCGGTGTCATGGCTGATCCCCGAAAGCGCCTTGAGGGCGTTGAGAAGGAGAGCCGCGGACGGGCCGAGAAGGGAGGAGGTCTTTCCGGTCACAATCCTGCCGTCGGGAAGCTGGAGCGCCGCCGCGGGCTTGCCGTCGGTGGCGTTTTTCTTTTCGAGAGCGGCTTTGACGACCGCGCGGTCATCGACCGAAACTCCCGCCTGGTTCATGACGAGCTCGATCTTGTTGACGGCGGAGGACTTTACGGTCCCCTTCGTTACGTCGCAGAGAGCCTTGTAGTAACGGCGGATTATCTCGTTCTTGCAGGCGTTGATGACGACGTCCTCGTCGGAGATGCAGAAGCCCGCCATATTTACGCCCATATCGGTGGGCGATTTGTAGGGGCATTCGCCGTAGATCTTTTCAAATATCGCCCTGAGAACGGGGAAGGACTCGACGTCTCTGTTGTAGTTGACGGTCAGCTTGCCATACGATTCAAGGTGATAAGGGTCTATCATATTGACGTCGTTGAGGTCCGCCGTTGCCGCCTCGTAAGCGAGGTTGACGGGGTGGCTGAGCGGGAGGTTCCAGATAGGGAAGGTCTCATATTTTGCGTATCCTGCCTTGATTCCTCTCACGTTTTCGTGATAAAGCTGTGACAGGCAGGTCGCCATTTTCCCGCTTCCCGGGCCGGGTGCGGTGACGACGACGAGTGGACGGGAGGTCTCGATATAATCGTTCTTGCCGAGTCCCTCGGGGGAAACGACGTGTTTGACTGATGAGGGATAGCCGTCTATCGGGTAATGGAGATAGACCTTCATTCCGAGCTCTTCGAGGCGCTGTTTGAAGGTCATGGCGAGGCGCTGACCGCTGAACTTATTGATTACGACACTGCCGACGAACAGACCGACCGAGCGGAAAGCGTCGATGAGGCGAAGGACCTCCGCGTCGTAGGTGATACCGATGTCGCCGCGCATCTTCTTGTTCTCGATGTCGGTGGCAGAGACGGCGATGACCACCTCTACTCTGTCGGCAAGCGTGAGAAGCATCTTCAGCTTTATATCGGGAGCGAAGCCGGGGAGGACGCGGGAGGCGTGGAAGTCGTCAAACAGTTTTCCGCCGAACTCAAGGTAGAGTTTTCCGCCGAAATCGCTGATCCTCTTTCCGATCATTTCACTTTGCTTTTTCAGATAAAGTTCACCGTCAAATCCGTTTTTTATAATAACCTCACTTTATATCAAACAAATTATATTATACCATTTTTTCACCTGACAGTCAACATATATTTTGCTATCTGTACGAATATTTGACGATTATTTGACAATTAGATGAAAAAACTTGATTTTTGCTCTCGGAAGTGATATAATATACGGATTAAAATGGATAATGTTTTTGCAGGAGAAGAAAATGCTGAAAAAGTTCTGGGGCTGTGTCAGAGAGTTCAAGACGCAGACCTTCATCACGTTGTTTTTTATAGTACTTGAAGCGGTGATAGAAGCGCTCATCCCCTTTATCACGGCTTCTATGATAAACAAGATAGAGGCGGGAGCCGTAATGTCGGATATTCTGAAGACGGGCGGTACACTTGCCGTAATGGCGGTGCTTTCACTTTGCTGCGGCGGTATCGCGGGATTTTCGAGCGCAAAGGCGTCGGCGGGATTTGCGAGAAACCTCCGTCACGATATGTTTGAGAAGATCCAGTCTTTCTCGTTCAGCAATATTGACAAGTTCTCGTCCGCGTCTCTCGTAACGAGAATGACGACCGACATCGAGAACGTGCGCATTTCGTATATGATGCTGATAAGGATCGCCGTCCGTGCGCCCATGCTTCTCATATTCTCGATCATAATGGCTTACATCATGGGCGGAGTCATGGCAACGTCGTTTATCGTGCTCATCCCCGTGCTTGCGGTCGGGCTTTTCCTCATTTCGAGAAAGGCGATGCCCGCCTTCCGCGCTGTATTCAGA
>JAGHTD010000324.1 GCA_018065475.1 Candidatus Colimorpha enterica | reverse complement strand
CGGCAGGAACAACCCTTCCACCGCTCCGCGGTCATCGAGATGAGCTTGCTCATCTCTACCCCTATGCACAGGGGAGGCTTGTCAAACCCGTTTCTTTTATTATCTATTTATTGCGATACGACAAATGAAGTGCCGCGGGCTCCTTCCGTCACGGCGGAGCCGTGCCACCTCCCTCCCGAGGGAGGTTGGCTGTGCGTCAGTTCCTCATAGTTAGTGCGTATCCGGAGAAAGGCGGACAAGCGGGTACTCGCTTCAAGGTGAATCCTTCTCACGGAGGAAGGCTGACACGCGAATCCCTCACGGTTGAGTGAGATCGTCTTCCAAAGGACGGCCTTTCGTCTCCCCTCCCTCCTCTCTTTCATCTTTTTCCTCAAACCCCTTGCAATCCGGGCGATTTTATGGTACAATATGACAAAACAATCGTTACAATAAGGAATAGAAGCCATGAAAAGATTTCTGAAAATCATTCTTCCGATTTTGCTCATCCTCACACTTGTCGTCGGGACGTCGGCGAAGACGATGTCCGACAACTTCGACAAAGGATTTCTGACCTTCGACAAATACGAGATACAGGTCAACGCCACCACCCAGGAGATGTACCCCCGTATGACGGCAGACGGCAAGGGCGGATTCTTTCTTCACATGGAGAACAACGAGACGATCGGCACGGACGGCGGCTATTTTGCCGACAACCTTGCGATCTACTTTGACCCGTGGGGCGAATGCGGCGACAAGTTCGTCGTCATGTATAACCTCCGTATAAACACCAGTGACTACGGCCACGACGCGGGCGACCTGCTTTTTGAAGTGCAGTTCAAGTCCGATCAGGGCTGGAACGGCAACTTTGCCCCCTTCGGCGTCAGAGCCGACGGCAAGGGCGGCGCGTATATGGGCTGTATCAGAGACACCGAGACCGACAATATGCTTTGTGAGATCGGGAAGTGGTACAACATCGCCTGTGCCTACGATATGAAGGCGGACACGGTTGACGTTTACGTCAACGGTGAAAAGGCGTACACGACCTACGCGAAGGGCGGAGACGAGATATCCGCATACACTCTTATGCTCATCGGAATAACCGACGCGACCTATTGCCCCTTCAACTTCGATTTCGGCGACCTTAACGTCTTCACGGGAAGCAGTCCCGCCGACTTTGAGGGCGAAAACGAGCTCCCCCGCGACGCCGATGAGGATGACGACACCGACGCCGACACCGAGGACGTCGGGGACGTGACCGAAGACGCAGGCGACGAAACCGACGCGGAGGAGAAAAAGCCCGCCGACGTGAAGGGCTCGCTGATCACGGCTCCGATAATTCTTGCGGCAAGCGTGCTCGTCATCGTCGCTCTGATCCTTATTTTCACAAAAGAAAACTAATTATTTCATATTTGTTAACAAAAACTCTTGACAATGTTGACAAAATATGATACAATATCAAACAATAAGGGGGAGCATCCCCCAAAAATAAAAAATGGAGGTTTCACAAATGAAACGCATTCTCTCAACAATGCTGGTTCTTGCAATGGTGTTTGCTCTCTGCGTAGCAGCTTTCGCAGCTGTTGATACAGGCAAGGCAACTTGCGCTGACGTAGATAACATCGGCCCGTTCAAAGATCCCGCAAAGAAAAATTCGGTTACGTTTACAACCGACGGTGAGATTTCTTTCAAGAATCCCGCTGAAGACAATACCGGCTGTGATTGCTTCATCAGAGCTGATATGAGCTTCAAAGAAGCTTACGGTTCCAAGTTCGCTCTTGCATTCGAGCTCATGCTCAACAAGATCGACGGCGACACCACCAAGAACCCTATCTTCATGATCCAGATCAAGGGTAAGACAAGTGGTTGGGACGCAAACTACAAGTTCTTCACCATCACCGGTAACGGCGAAGGCGGATACAATCTTGCTGACGGCAAGAACGAAGCAGCTACCAAGACCGCTCTCAAGACCGATACTTGGTATCAGTTCGTTATCCACTTCGACCTCGACGCTGATACCGCTACCGTAGTCGGCGGCGAGTACGGCAAGACCTACACCACCCTCTACGTATGCAAGGGCATGAACCTTACAGGCGATATCCCCTGCATGATGATCGGTCAGGGCGATGAGAAGGACGGCTGGAAGTACGATTATCTTATGGATTCTCTCCGCCTCTTCTCCACATCCACCAGCTTTGAAGATGGCGTCAACGGCACTCCCTATGACGGAAGCATCTTCACCACCAAGGGCAAGAACAACTCCGGCAAAGCTGACTGCTACTACAAGGTAGTCACCGACGGCGTTCCCTCTAACAAGTATATGTACTTCAAGCAGGACGGAACAAACGCTGCTTCCATCGACGCATCCCTCTGGATCGGTGGTGCAGGCAAAGAAAGCTATGAGTCCGGAAACGTTCCTCTTACCGAAGCATTCGGCAAGACGTTCAAAATCGAGCTCGATTACAACGTTATCGCTCAGGCAACCGGTAAGTATCAGGACAGCGAGAACCCCTCCAAGTTCGGTTTCGAGACCAAGTCCAAGAGCGGTTGGTTCAACAAGGCACTTCCCGCAGAGGCAGGATGGCACCACCTCGTATATACTGTTGACTACGATGCAGGTAACTTCAAGGTTGAAGTTGACGGCGCATCTGTAGCTGAAAAGACCGGTGATACCGGAACAACCAACTACGAGTGGTTCAGAGTCGGTTCTAAGTACTCCAGAACAGAAGCTTCCATGGAATATAAGGTCGACAACATCAAGGTCACACCCGCAGAGGGCGACGCTATCGTTGTTGACTTTGAGTCCGCAAATGTCGGCGATACCACCGTTGGCGTAGCTTACGCTAAGTTTGCACACAACACCAAGGATGAAAGTGAAAATCCCGTTCTCGGCGTTTACGTAAAAGAGGACGCTGGTGTTGTAGCAACCGAGTCTTACCTCGCTGCAAAGGACGACAATGCAGAGCAGGAAGCTGAAAAGACCGACGCTATGTTCTTCACAGGAAGAGCAGACGGTCTCGACAAGATCGTAGGTAACTGCTTCAAGTATTACTTCAAGTACATCGATGCCAACGTCGGTTCTTCCGATAAGCTCGGAATCGAGTGGAATGCAGAGGGTTGGGTAACTCCTCACCTCCCCGCAGCTTCTGAATGGACAGAAGCTGAACTCGTAGTTGACGGTGTAAACGGCACATGGACGCTCAACGTTGCAGGCGCAAAGGTTGAAAACGGCACGTTCGATCCCGCTAAGATGGCTGCAGGTCAGTCCATCAAGCTCGGTATCAACAACGAGAGAGACAATAACGCGTTCGATTTCGCTATCGACGACGTATTCGTAACTCCTATCTTCTGCGAGGCCGCTGCTGAAGAGACTTCCACCGCTGAAGATACCACCACTGCAGCTGCTACAACTGCTCCTGACGCTCCCGTTAACCCGGGCACAGGTTCCGTTGCCGGCTTCATCGCACTCGTAACCGTTATCGCTATCGGTACCGGTGTCGTTGTTTCCAAGAAGCACTGATTAGGTGAATAATAAAAAGACCGCTCCGGCGGTCTTTTTTTATGTCCGCCCGATCGGATTTGAATAAAAATACGGCTGTTGCCGTAGGGGAGCGCCTTGGTGCTCCCGTTTGTATGGATTTGAACAAACAATACGGCTACGTATAGGCTCCCCGAGATGAGCTTGCTCATCTCTTGTAAGCGGGAGCTGTCACCGTAAGGTGACTGAGAGGTTGTTTAGGACAA
>JAGHTD010000031.1 GCA_018065475.1 Candidatus Colimorpha enterica | reverse complement strand
GGTGAGGAGCGCCTCGAGCTCGTCGGAGGTCCGGCGGTCTATCACCCTGTTCGCCTTTCCTTTAAGGAAGTAAAACAGCGGATAATCCTCCGAATATTCCTTCCCGCGGTAGGTCTTGCTCGCCGCTACCCTGTCGCAGAACATCTCGACGACAAATCTTTCGGGCATACGCACCGGCTCTACCCTGTGCTTCGACATATTGTAGTCAAACCAGTATTCAAAATGATGTTTGTTTCTGCCCTTATGGTGGAGCCACGCCTTGGAGTAACCGTAGGCGGCACGCTCCCCCTCGTTGGGACTGCGGGTGCCGGTAAAATATTTCACGCTCGGGATGAACTCCGTAGGCGTGAACTTGCTGAGATCGTGGGTAAGTCCCTGAATACCTATTCCGCATTTTCTGCAAAGAGCGAAAACCGCGTGGCGGTGCTTTATGACCGTCTTGAGATGACCGAATAATTTCATACCGTTATTTCAGCGAGAAAAATCCGCTTACTCTGTTCTTCTTTCCGAAAATAAAGTTATATTCAATTCTGTTGAAAAGGGCTATTTCGTCAAAACCGATCTTTTCAAAAGAATGTAGTTTATCCCGTCCGCCGTATTTTCGGCGATACAGCCCGCGTCGATCACCGGGAACTTTTCAAAAAGTCCGCTCTGCCAATGCTGATAGCCCGTAAGAGGCAGGCCGAGGGCAGAAAGAAGGTGAGACGCAAGGTAGTTGAGTGAAAGATGCTCCGGCATCTTCTCCTCGTCGATGTCGTAGTTTGCCCAAAGGACGTATGGAGTGATATATCTGTCCTGGCTGTTCTTGACCGACGTATAGATATGCGTCGTGTAATCCGCGCCGTTTAAGTTATATATCGGCTTGACGACGCTGTCGTTTGCCTGATGATCGCCGAACATAAGGACGACCGTCGGCTCTGTGATGTTTTCGCGGATGTAGTCGATGAGGTATTCAAACGCCTCGTCCGACTTCTTCATAAGCGAAAGATACTGCGTCAGCGCCTTGCTCTTGACGCCTTCCACCGTCACGTCGGGAACGAAATTGTCGTAGTCGGTCGTATAACCGCCGTGGTTCTGCATAGTCACTCCGAAGAGGAAAAGCGGCTTTTCACTGTTTTCGAGATAGGAAATGACGTTTTTGAACATCGACTTATCGGAGATGTATGTCCTTATCCTCTCGATCATCTTCATCTGATTGCTGAAGCAGACCTCGTCGAAGCCGAGGAGGGGATAGACGACGTTTCGTTTCCATCCGCCCGAGCTGTATGCGTGCATACCGACCGTGCCGTAGCCAAGCGCCTCCATCTGAGTGACGAGGTTAGGGCACTCATCCTTGACGAACTGCTGATAAGGGATCGAGCCGGCGGGCAGAAAGCCCATCGTCATCCCGGTGAGGAACTCGTATTCGGAGTTCGGCGTGTTTCCGCCGAGCACCGAAACGTGCGTCCAGCCCTTTGCCGTATCGTCGCCCTCGAGGGAGTGGATAAACGGCATATAGTCCTCGCTTGCCGTGAAGTCGAAGCCGAGCACCGAAGGATCGGAGAACGCCTCGTTCATTATCACTATGACGTTCGGCTTGACCGCCGAGATCTCGGTGCTGTCGGAGGGATATTCCCCGCTGAGCGTCTTTATCTCCGACACGCTGTAATTATCCGGCTTCTCGACCGTCAGATATTTCGACGTGAAGACAAGTGTAAGAGGCGTGCCGTTGTACTTGTAGAGATACGACTCGGAAAACAGGTAGGGATAGTAACCGTACTTGTTGACGGCTTCGTCGGAGCGGTACCATCCGCAGAGCCCGACGAGAACCACGCCGGTGAGCACCGCCGCAGAAGTCCTTATCCACCATCTCCCGAGGTTCAGACGGAAATCGCAGAGGATCGCCGCAAAAACGAAATAAAGCGTGATGAAAAGGTTGAAGATGATGTCAAACGTCCAATCGACGGTGTAGTTGTTCATGACGAGCGCCGCAGTCCCCGCCGAAAGGAAGTCCCAGGGGTAGATCGGTATTCCTCTGAACTGGAAGGAAAGGCAGTTCGCAAAGCCCATACCGCCCGTGACGGCGGCGACGATCGCCGTGGCTGCCGAAAAACGCGAAAACGCGAAAGCGAGCACGACGAGCGGGAGCACGATGAGTATCAGATTTATGTCGATAAGCTCGTTTTTTACGGCGGGACTGCCGTTAAAAGGGTCGTGTATGAAGCACTCCTGAATGTAGAACATGATAGGAGTGACCGCCGCAAAGAGCACCGAGCCGAAGACGATCTTCACCGTCTTGTTTCTGTAAACGGCGATGACGAAGAGCGATACGGTCAGCACCGCCATGACCGACAGGCGTATCCCGACGGGGGTCTCGACTTTTTCAAAGTCGATTCTGCCGAAGGACAGGGCAAACAGTACGGCAAGCACCGCAAACGGAGCAAACGGCAATATTTTCTTAATCATGCCGGCGATTTTTCCGCTTTTATCCGATTTTTTTTCGATTTCCAACTGAAACACCTCTGTTTGGTAGTGACATTTTTCGTTTTTTGTGGTAAAATAAGGCAACGATAAAACATAAGGAGATCAAAATGATCAACCATATTATTCTCTGGAAGCTGAAAACCACGCTGTCCGACGCTGAAAAGGCGGAAATCAAACGCAATATCGACAAGGGGCTGAGCAGTCTCGTCGGCGTTATCCCCGGTCTTGTATCATCCGAGGTCAGGACCGAATGTCTGCCGTCCTCAAACTGCGACGTAATGCTTGAAAGCAGATTCGAGACCGTCGAAGCGCTGAACGCATACCGGATCGACGCAAGACACAACGCAGTTGCGGACAAATACGTCCGTCCCTACGTCGAGACTCGTCTCTGCTTCGATCACGAAGACTGACGGAACGAAAGAAGGAGCTTTTCAAGCCCGCAAACGCTGTCAACGGTATATGACGCGCCCGCCCCGGTGAGCTCTTCGCGGCTCCCGTAACCGTAGGTGACGCCGACGGTCTTCATAGCGTAGAAGCTCCCGCCCTCTATATCGTATCTTCTGTCCCCGACCATTACGACGCGTCGGGGATCTTTTATTTCAAGCCCCTCAAGCCCATAGGCGATGACCGCCTTTTTGTCGGAACGGGTCTCGGCGAGGTTGTTTGCGGCAAGGAAGTCGAAATATCCGTCGATCCCGAAATGCCTGATTATCCTCTCCGAAAACACGTCCGGCTTCGACGTGGCGAGGGAGATCATATAGCCGTTTTCTTTCAGCTTGGCAAGCATTTCGGGCACGCCCGGATAAAGCTCGTTTTCAAAAAGCCCTTTCTCGCGGAAGTATTCCCTGTATATCTCCACGGCTCTTTTTGCCTCTTCGGGCGAAAAGCCGTAATACTTTTGAAACGAATCAACGAGAGGAGGCCCTATGAAGGTATAGAGAGAACGTCTGTCCTCCACCTCTATCCCGTAATGCCTCAGCGCGTACATGACCGAGTTGGTAATACCGAGACCCGGATCGGTCAGAGTGCCGTCAAGGTCGAAAAAGACGGCGTCCGGCCTTATTTCTGTTTCTTTTTCAGTTCGCATAATTCCTTATAAGCGGCGTCAAACGCCTTTGTCTGCAAGCTCATATCCGCCTCGGCGGTCTTTTCAGAGCCGATCGACCCGTAGAGACGGTCGAGATACCATCTGCAAAGGTACGGGTTTCTGACGAAAAGCGGGCCGAGAAGCGAGGACGCAACGGTGTTGCCGCTTATGAAGCCTTCTCCCTCGGTGTTTTCGCCGTTCCCGCTCTGACCGTGAGTGTTGAAAAGATAGTTCTCGGTGATGTCGTTGTAGGCGCATTTGTTCATGAATCCGATGATGTTCTGCCCACCCGCAACGTCGGTATATAAGCGGTCGCCGAGATACCTTTTCCCGCTTGCCCTGAATACCGTGTAGTCGAATATCCCGAGCCCCTTGGTGTTTCTCTTGCCCATATCTATGATCTCGTGGCCGAATATCTCGTATGCGTTTCCGGTAAGGAGCAGGAAGCCGCCCTTTGAAACGTAATCAGCGACCTCATCCCTTATCGGAGAAAGGAGTTCAAGCGCGCGGAGCGACGCTCTCTCCGTTCCGCATCCGATATAGACGACCGAAAAGCCGTCAAAAGGAAGAACGTCGTTGCTCTTTACGACCTCGGTTTCAAGTCCCTCTTCGTTCATATACTTCGTGAGAAGGGTGACGTTGGCGTATTCCCCATAAAGGTTCATAAGATCGGGGAAAAGGTGAAGGATCTTAATTTTCATCGTTTTTCCTCCCCTTCAACGGATTCTATCGCCTGCATAAGTCTTGCCCTGTCGGCAAAGCAGGTCATGATCACTGAGTCGTTTTCACTGTTTTTAAGAGTTCTGACCGCATCCTCGGGGCTTTCGTACACATTGACGCTTCCGAATCCGCCGAGAGTGAGGCGGAACTCAAGATCGCGGCAGTATTTGCCGCAGAGGATGATCTTTCCCACCTTGTCACAGTCAAAACGCTCGAAATCTATGTCGTAAAGCCAGGAGGTCTCTCCCGTGTAGTATTTCCTCGAGATGGAATTGACCATGATCATAACGTCCACCTTCTTACCGAGGCGGAGCGTGTAATCTATGGAGCTGTTGTATGAGACGGAGTTCTCGTGCTTCGAGATGAGCAGGAGCGAATTGCGCCCGCCTATCGTAAGCGGCGTGAGACGGCCGTTGTTCATGACGAAATCGGCAAGAGCCGCGGCGGACTGTGACGGTTCTATTCCCACCTCACAGCATACCGTGTATGCGGCAAGGTAGTTGTAGATGTTGTGGAGTCCCTTGTATTTAAGAGACACGGCGTACTTCCCGTCGAAGGTAAAGGACGTGTTGTCGAGATCGACGTCGGTGACCCTGTACTTCGCCTCGTGAGAAGAATGTCCGCAGTTTTCGCAGAAGAATCTGCCCGCGTTCTCAAAGGTGCGGTATTCCATTTTAAGAGGGTGCTTGCAGATCGGGCAGAAAGCCGAATCGTTGTACCTTCCTCTCGGAACGTCGGAGGAATAACGGTTCCTGTCCATAGAGTAGTAAACCGCCTTGGGATGATCCTTGCCGTAAGCCGAGGCGAGGGGATCGTCCGCGTTGAGAATGAGCAGACTTTCGTTCTTCACGGCGTCGGAGATAATGTCGTAGATTAGCTCGTTGTGTCCGTTTCTCGTCATCTGGTAGCGGT
>JAGHTD010000237.1 GCA_018065475.1 Candidatus Colimorpha enterica | reverse complement strand
GGGCTCGGCGAGCCCTTTTTTTACTGTATTATTCGGATCAGTACATTCCGCCCATGCCGCCGTCCATGCCGCCTGCGGGAGCCGCGGGAGCGGGCTCCTTGATATCGACGACGACTGCCTCTGTCGTGAGGACGGTCGAAGCGATAGAGGAAGCGTTCTGGAGTGCCGAACGTGTGACCTTGGACGGGTCAACGATACCGGTTGCAAGCATATCGACGTACTTCTCGGTGGCTGCGTTGAAGCCGTAGCCGACCTTTCTGCTTCTCAGAATGGTATCGACGATGACGGAGCCCTCATAGCCGGAGTTCTCTGCGATCTGACGTACGGGTGCTTCAAGTGCCTTGCGGACGAGCTTTGCGCCGGTCTTTTCGTCGCCGTCGAGGGTAAGGATGAGCTTATCGACCTCGGGGATGACGTTGAGGAGTGCGACGCCGCCGCCTGCGACGATACCCTCTTCAACAGCCGCCTTGGTGGCATTGAGAGCGTCCTCGATACGGAGCTTCTTCTCCTTCATTTCCGTCTCGGTAGCCGCACCGACCTTAATGACCGCTACGCCGCCCGCGAGCTTTGCGAGACGCTCCTGGAGCTTCTCACGGTCAAAGTCGGACGTCGTGGTCTCGATAGCGGACTTGATCTGGCTGACTCTTGCGGCGATCTCTTCGCTGTCGCCCTGTCCGCCGACGATTATCGTGTTTTCCTTGTTGATCTTGACCTGTCTTGCTCTGCCGAGCTGACCGATCTGCGTCTCCTTGAGCTCGAGGCCGAGTTCCTCGGAGATGACCTCGCCGCCGGTGAGGACTGCGATGTCGCGGAGCATTTCCTTGCGTCTGTCGCCGAAGCCGGGTGCCTTGACCGCTACGCAGACGAAGGTTCCCTTGAGCTTGTTGAGGATAAGGGTGGTGAGTGCTTCGCCCTCAATATCCTCGGCGATGATGACGAGCTTCTTGCCGGACTGGACGATCTGCTCGAGAACGGGGAGGATCTCCTGGATGTTGGAGATCTTCTTGTCGGTGATGAGAAGAAGAGCGTCGTCGATGACTGCTTCCATCTTCTCGGTATCGGTAACCATGTAGGGGGAGATGTAGCCGCGGTCGAACTGCATACCTTCGACTACCTCGCACTATGTGTCTGCGGACTTGGATTCCTCAACGGTGATGACGCCGTCGGAGGATACCTTCTCCATAGCGTCGGCGATGAGCTTGCCGACAACCGCGTCGTCGGCCGAGATGGTGCCGACTCTTGCGATGTCCTCGGAACCGTTAACGGGCTTGGAGATAGCGGTGAGCTTCTTTACCGCAACGTCAACCGCCTTCTGGATTCCGCGGCGGAGTACCATGGGGTTTGCGCCCGCCGTGACGTTCTTCATGCCCTCTCTTATGAGTGCCTGTGCGAGAACGGTGGCGGTGGTGGTACCGTCGCCTGCCGCGTCGTTGGTCTTCGTCGCAACTTCTTTGATGAGCTGTGCGCCGAGGTTCTCCATGGGATCCTCGAGCTCGATCTCCTTTGCGATCGTAACGCCGTCGTTGATGATCATGGGGGAGCCGTACTTCTTGTCGAGAACTACGTTTCTGCCCTTGGGGCCGAGTGTGATCTTTACAGTATCTGTGAGCTTGTCAACTCCGCGGAGGAGGGCAGCTCTGGCATCTGCGCCGTATGCAATATCCTTTGCCATCTTATATTACCTCTCAGTCTTCGACAACGGCGAGGATGTCGCCCTGTCTTACTATATTGTACTCAACTCCGTCCGCCTTGACTTCGGTGCCGGAATACTTGCTCGTAATTACCTTGTCGCCGACCTTGACGGTCATCTTTACTTCTTTGCCGTCAACGAGTCCGCCGGGACCTACTGCGATTACTACGCATACCTGCGGCTTTTCCTTTGCGCTTCCCGCGAGAAGGATTCCGCTCTTTGTTGTTTCTTCAGCTTCGACCGATTTGACTACTACACGGTCGGCAAGCGGTTTGATTGTCATAATGAAATACCTCCAAACAATATATACGATTAGCACTCGACACAGTCAAGTGCCAACCGACTTTGCATATTATATCCCGTTTTCGTAAAAAAGTCAATAGGCAAGAGACATTTTTACGTTAATTTTCAAAAAAATGTGCCGATTTTTTCAATTTTCTTCGCAAACCGATAAGCATACGCGGTGTGCGAATGCAAAAGAGTGCTTATTTCCAGAAGTCGAACTCGAAATCGAACATCCTTACCGAGTCGCCGTCGCGGCAGCCCGCTTTCTCGAGGGCGTCGATCGCTCCGTTTGCTCTCAGCATCCTCTGGAAATAGGACATCGAGTCTCTGTCCTCGAAGTTGACCGAGCCGAGAAGGTTGTATATCCACTCCGCCTCGCATACCCAGAACTTTCCGTCCCTGTAAACGGTCATCTCGTCCTTGTTCTCGATCTCGACCGCCGGGATCTCCTCCGCCTCGTAAACGGTCAGCGGGGGGAGCTCGTTGAGCATACGGGCGACCTCTTTCAGCATAACGTCGATGTTGTAGCCCGTCACCGCCGAGACGAAGATGAGCTTCTGCCCCTTTTCCTCAGCGTATTTTTCAAGCATCGCGACGTGCTCGTTGTATTCGGCGAGCGAAACGTCGTATTTGTTGCCGACGAGGAGCGTCGGACGGTTTGAAAGTTCTTCGTCGTACTCCCTCAGCTCGTTGTTGATGAGCTCGATATCCTCTACGGGATTCCTTTCGCAGTCCGCCGAAACGTCCACAACGTGGATGAACATCCTGCACCTGTCAACGTGACGGAGGAAGGTGTGGCCGAGGCCCTTGCCCTCGTGCGCACCCTCGATAA
>JAGHTD010000127.1 GCA_018065475.1 Candidatus Colimorpha enterica | reverse complement strand
GTTATAATATATCAACGTATAAAGTGCCGAGATATTATTTTATATTATCGGTAGAAGAGGCATTCATGATCACTGTTGTTGAGCCGAAAAGTAACATATCAAAGCTTTGGGGACAACAAAAAGCTGACCATAATGCAACATATCGTTTGATGAAATATGTTCTTCGGCACGAATACGAAGGCAAAACAGCTCTGCATAATGTTGTGACAGGCCACCTTGTCATACTTGACGAAGCAGAAGTGAATATGCTTTCATCTTTGCCGCATACTTGGACAGAAGAAATGAGCGACCTTGTCGCTTCTCATTTCCTTGTGCCGGAAGGGTATGACGATTACGGTCAGACCGTGAGATTGAGGAGCATAATCCGCAAGCTCGAAGACGCTCGCCGTAAGCCCGGCATATACACATATACGATATTGCCGACGACGGCTTGCAATGCGAGATGTTATTATTGCTTTGAACAGGGCGTAAAGACAGAGACGATGACGGACGAGACCGCCGACGAGACGGTAGCGTTCATCAAACGCAACTGCAACGGCAAAGAGGTCTTTCTCGATTGGTTCGGCGGTGAGCCGACCGTCGGGGCAAGGATCATCGACCGTATCTGCCTCGGCCTTCAAAAAGAAGGCGTTGTTTATTCTTCGTCGATCACGACCAACGGATTTCTTTTTGATGAAGAAATGGTTGACCGTGCCAAAAATCTTTGGAAGCTGAAAAGCGCCGGAATATCGCTTGACGGTACAGCCGAAACCTACAACAAGACGAAGCGTTACGTCACTTCCGATCCAAACCCGTTTGACCGTGTGCTGACAAATATCGGTCTGCTTGCGAAAGCGTGTATAAGAGTGTCGGCACGTATGAACTACGACCTTGCAAACTACACTCAGTTTGCAGACCTTGTCGCAGAGTTCAAAAAGCGGTTCGGTGATGATCCGATGATCGGTCTTACTGTTCATCCTGTAAACGATGAGCATAAAGACGCTGACGGTAATCTGCTCCACGGTTCCGAGGAATGGTTTGACAAAAAGACGCTTGAACTGAATAACCTCGCACGCGAGGCAGGTCTATACAGAAGATCGTACGAGCTTCCGAGTTTGAAAACGCACGAATGTAAAGGCGCAAGTCCGACTGCAATCACGATCACCCCGTCCGGAAATCTTCTCCGCTGTTCCGAATGTCTCGGACCGGAAGAGTTCACGGGCAATCTCGAGACGGGAGAGACCGACCGTGAGAAAGCGGAGTCGTGGCGGAAAGTCACTGACAACGGAAAATGTGTTGACTGCGTTATGTTTCCGGACTGTATGGTTTTAGAACGTTGCAGCGGAAAAAGACATTGCGGATTTTATGATGAACTTATTTTCAGAGCACAATGTGCTATGGAAAAAGAAATAAAAAACAAATACAAGGAGATATAATAATGAAACTTAAAAAACCAATTATTGAGTTTGTTGAGATTGACAAGACTGATGTTATTACAACTTCTGGATGCCCTGAAAATGTTGAATTAAGTCAGGGTTCAACATCGACATGTAAGAATACTGGTGCATCTATGAATGGGTATGAGGCACCGGACTGTCAAGAGGCAGGATCTCAGTACACCTAATTATCAAATGTATTTTTATAAGGAGTTTGTAATATGAAGAATGAACTGAACGATAATGAATTGGAAATGGTTTCTGGCGGTGAGACTATAATTCAGAGTAATGACAATAAAGTTCTTTTTACCACTATTTTGAAAAAGAGAACTTTCCAAAATTGCACGCTAAACGAAATTAGTCTGTTTGTCAATCAGCTTCTAGATGCCAATCCTAATTTGAGCGAGCAAGAATTTGATGAACTTGCAATGAGTGAGCTTATCAAAAAAGGTTGGATAAATGCTTGATTTTTAAGCCATTTAATTCAATTTTTCGAAGGCATGCTGAATGCATTTTCGGTATGCCTTTTCTTAATATGGAGAAAATAATATGAAACTTAAATATGATTTTGACAGCGTTTCGATAGATGAAGAAGTCATCGCCGTTCCCGTAGGTGAGAGTTCGAAAGACATTTCCGGTGTTCTTCGTCTCAATGAGGATGCCTCGGAGATTTTCTCTCTGCTCAAGGAGGACACTACTGAGGAAGCGATCGTCGATACCCTCGCCGCAAAGTATGACAACGATCGTGACGAACTTGCGCGTTTTGTTCATGAGGTCGTTGCCCAACTCAAAGAAAAAGGTCTAATAGAAGACTGAATGGTCATTGAATCTAATAAAAAAATGAGATGCGTTTCCGCATCTCATTTTTCTTATATCAACATTACTTAAACACGATCTCAAACGTGATCTCGTATATTCTCGCGCCGGAGAAGTTGAACGTAGCCCAGAACCTGCCGTCGTAGTTGACCATGGTCTCGATCTCGTTGGTCTGATCGAGCTTGACGGTGCGGAGATACCCGCCGTCTTTCGTATAGACCATGATTATCGTATTCTTTTCGGGGCTTTCCGTCTTATAGGACTTGGGGACGAAGAATATGTCGCCCATTCTGTCCATGCCCTGCGCCGTGTACTGCTTGTCGTATCTGCTGTCGAGACTTACGACCTTGACCCTGTTGAAATTGCTGTCGAGGATAGTTATGCCGAGATAGAGGAACGCGTAGGTGTCGTCCGCCTCGTTGTAGGATATTCCGTAAGGCGAGGGAACGGTGAAGTAGGGAATGTGCTTCTGCTCCGCTACCGTCAGCGTCTCGGGGTCGATGAAGGTCACGAGGTCGCCGTTCATATTGACGGCAACTACCTGTTTCAGCTTGCTGTTGTAGCAAAGGTCGTTGCAATGGTCAAGGGGGAGGTCTTCGCTCACGAGGACTTCCTTCTTTTCGACGGGATCGTACTTGACGATTATATCCCATTCTACGCCGTCAACGCTCTTTTTCAGTGCGGCGTAGAAGTATTTGCCGTCGTAGGTCACGCCCTGCGAGTCGGTGTAGTTCTCTCTGCGCTGGATCATGAAGTAGCTCTTGCTTGCCGTGAACGCCTTGACGTCGTATTTGGTCGAGAGGAGCTTCTGCTCGGCGGTCACGAAGTCTTCGTTTGCTTCGATGTGTTCGTATCCGACGGGGAGCGTCATCTTGCCTTTTGCGACGTATTTCGCTTTCTTCATTATGTTGTTGTAGAAGTGGTAGATGGCAAGCGCGGTCATGGTGTCGTCAGTCCCGGCGATCACGACCTTTTTGTCGGTGATCTTAACGCCGAAGCCGTGCTCGGGCAGGGAAGCGATCAGCGCCTTTGACGCTTCACGCTCGGTGTCGCCGACGAGGATCTCGAAGCTGTCGGTGTTGCCCATGTCCTCGATGTCCTCGTGCATTTCGGGCTTGAACGCCGCTTTCTGATTGATCTTGTCCCTCAGCGCAAGCACGTCCTCCTTGATGGCGTCGGAGCATTTCGACGGTCTGACAAGTACCGCTTTGCTCTCGCCGCCGATGAAGTCGGCGAGCTTTTCTTCGGCACCGGGTTCGGCAGTCGTGCTGTCTTCGCCCGTTGGATTTCCGCTTTCGCCTGCCGTCGTCCCGTCGTTATTACCGCCGGGGCCTGCGCAGGACACGAGCATAAGCAGGGAAAGAAGGATAACTGTTATCCTTATAATATTACTTTTCATATCATTCCTCGTGAAAAAGTCACTGCTTTCTTTCTCTTACCTTCGCCGTTACGATGATACCGCCGATGTTGTCGCCGCTTATCGTGTATTCAAGCTCGGAGGGAACGGAGAGCATTACGTCGCCTTCCTCCGTGACGGGGGTGTAATATACGACGTAATCCCACCCGTCGTTGCAGGAGACGAGAAGCGGGCTGTCGGGCGTGTTGAACTCCGTCCTCAGCAGTTCGAGGTATTCTTCGAGGCAGATACCGCTGTTCATGATGAAGGTCGCCGATACGTTGCCGACGTAACGGAGCTGTGACGGGATGTTGTAGCCCGTCTTTTCCTGTGCGTACGACGGATACCTCATGATGAAGCCGTAGTTGCACATATTGCTCTTGAGCCAGCCGCCGTGTGCCGCCGACAGAAGATCTGACTGCACGCCTCCGGCGTATTTCTGCACCGTGAAGGTCGTTCCGGTATGGAAGTCGGAACATCCCGGCTTTGCCGCGCCCTCGTTCTTTTCGGCGAGGTCTGCCTGGCTGCTGTACGAACGGTAGCCGCCCGTGATGAGCGCGGAGTTGTCGTTGTTCTTGACCGAGAAGGCCTTGAGGAACTCGGAGACCTTTTCGATGACGTCAAGACGGAGCATTACGTAAGCCGATGCGACACCGTAACCGTCAACGTAGATCTTTCTTGTGTTGTAGATGGAGACGATGAGCTTGTCCTTGTTTTCAAGCGTGTCGTACTCTATGCCCGCCGAGACCGTGTTGTCCATGAAGGTGATGTCGTTGGGGAACACGTAGGGATGATCCGCGTCGATGAGGACGAGCAGACCTCTGTGGACCTCGTCGGACGAGACCGTGACGTTCTTGAAGCTGATCGGAGGGATCTTCTCGTCTGCGGTCGTCTCTTCTTCGACGGTCGTGACCGCCGTCTCGGATTCGGAATCTTCACCGCTCGTCTCCTCCGTGTCGGAGGTCGTCGGTCTGTCTTTGAAGAGACCGCCCTTGAACAGCGCCATTCCGAACAAGCCGACGATGACGAGCACGATCACGATGAGCAGAAGCATCCACATATCGTTGAGCTTGCCGGGCTTTCTTTGCTTTTTATATCTTCTTATAGACTGATATTCCATCTTTTCTCCTGTTTCGGAGCAAAATCAGCCAGATCAGTTGGTGCCGTTGACGATGGAAAGAAGGCCGAAGAACTCGTCGTTTCTTTCCTTGCAGAGGGCTTCCATTTCCTTGACTTCTTTTGCCGTGTAGTTTGCAAGCGCCGCCTCGGGGTACTCAACGGAGGGAGTGAAGCGGGACTTGTACATTTTG
>JAGHTD010000328.1 GCA_018065475.1 Candidatus Colimorpha enterica | reverse complement strand
CGGGAATCGAACCCGCACGATCAGCTTGGGAAGCTGAGATTCTACCACTAAACTACATCTGCGATGGTATTATTATACTTCATAAACGTTGATTTGTCAATAGTTTTTCGTCATTCGATGAAAAAAGCCGTCGGCCGACGGCTTTTTCATTACGGTTATTTATTATAATAATTGATAAGACATCCGCAGAGGATGATCTCTCTCTCCTCCGGCGTGAGCGCGGGAAGGTTGAGCGTCAGCGTTCTGTTTCCGTCGGGGGTGATGACAAGTGCCTCGGTCGTCTTTTCGGCGTTCTCGATCTTCGTCTTGATGCCCTTGACCAGGATATAATCGCCGACCTTGAAATCGGGTTCGGAATCCACCGTGAAAGGTATCATACCCCAGTTGATGAGGTTGGAACGGTAACGCTTCGTTGCGTATTCGAGGGCGATGTTTGCGCTTCCGCCGAGAACGCGCTGGCAGGATGCCGCCTGCTCTCTTGCAGAACCGTCGCCGGGGCGTCTTGCATAGATTACCGAACCGCGCTGAACGTCATCGGGGACGGCGTTTTTGACGTAATCGGGAAGGTTCTCCTTGACCGTTTCCTCCGCTCTGCCGACGTACGCGGGATCTTTTCTCGAAAGTGCGAAGCGGGCGAGCTTCAGAGGATTGGAACGGTAGGACGAGGTCTCACCCGAGGGGATAAGTTCATCTGTCGTGGTCACGTCGTCGGTGATGTAGGAGCAGATCTTGATGAGAAGATCATCTCCGAGAGGCGCGATCTTCGGCCAGTCGGCGATGTTGGGACCGAAACGAAGTTCTACGCTCTCATCGGGCTTGCCGTAGCCGTCGTAAACCCTGTTCTTATACGGCGAATCGTCGAATGTATAGGTCGGCTCGGTATATTCTACGTCAAGATCGGCGGCGGAGGTGATGACGCCTCCGTTTATCGCGGTAGCGGCGATCGAACGCGCGTCCATAAGTGCGACAAAGGCGTTCTGCTTGTCACCGGGCTTGGAGCCCTCGCGGTTGGGGAAGTTTCTCGTCGAATGACGGAGGGAGAGGCAGTTGTTTGCGGGGACGTCGCCTGCTCCGAAGCAGGGGCCGCAGAACGCCGTCCTTACCGTCGCTCCGCTGTCAAGAAGGTCGGCGGCGATGCCGTTGCGCATTATCGCCGTATAGACCGGCTGGCTCTGCGGGTAAACCGAAAGCGAGAAACTGCCGTTTCCTATATTCTTGCCGTTCATAATATCATGGACGGCGGAGAGGTTGTCGTATATTCCGCCCGCACAGCCGGCGATAACGCCCTGATCGGCGACGAGCTTGCCGTCGGAAATGATCTTATCGCTGAAATCGAGCCCGAATCTCGCGAGCACGCCCTTCGGGTCGGAGGTCAGCTCCCTGATCGTGACCGCGTTTGAAGGATGGTAAGGCAGGGCGATCATCGGCTCTATCTCCGAAAGGTCGATGTCCACAAGACCGTCGTAGTATGCGACGGCGTCGGGACGGAGCTCCTTATAATACTCTTCTCTGCCGTGCTGAACGTAGTAGTCCTTCGTGTTTTCGTCGGTGATCCATACAGAGCTGAGGCAGGCGGTCTCGGTCGTCATTACGTCGATACCGTTTCTGAACTCCTGGGAGAGGTTTGCGATACCGTCTCCGACAAACTCGAGGATCTTGTTCTTGACAAAGTTGTTCTTATATACTGCACCGATAAGCGCGATCGCTACGTCGTGAGGTCCGACACCCTTTGAGGGCTTTCCGCTGAGGCGGACGGCGATGATCTCGGGCATATCGACGTCGTACGTCCTTTCAAGTAGCTGTTTTACAAGCTCGGGACCGCCCTCACCGATACCCATTGTTCCGAGCGCACCGTAACGGGTGTGGCTGTCGGAGCCGAGGATCATATTGCCGCACACCGTCATTCTTTCCCTCATGAACGAGTGGATGACCGACTGATGAGCGGGGACGTAGATGCCGCCGTACTTCTTTGCGGCGGAAAGACCGAAGAGATGGTCGTCCTCGTTTATCGTTCCGCCGACGGCGCAGAGACTGTTGTGGCAGTTTGTGAGCACGTAGGGAACAGGAAATCTTTTGAGTCCGCTGGCACGTGCCGTCTGGATGATCCCGACGTAGGTGATGTCGTGCGAAGCAAGAGCGTCAAATCTGAGCTTCAGCTTTTTGTCGTTTCCCGACTTGTTGTGAGCGGTGAGAATGCGGTACGCCATCGTACCCTTTCTTTTCTCTGCCGCATCGTATTCTTTGTTTGATACCTCATTTCCGTTTTCGATGAAAACGGGACCTTTTAACGTAATCATATCTATCTCCGTATAAAAACAAAGGCGTCTCCGATCGGAGACGCCGGATTTCGTGATCAGTTTCCGGAAGTTGCAGTCGTAACTTCTTCTGCTGTCGTTACTTCGCATTCAGTCGTTCCTGCATCGGCGGTCGTGACTTCACCTGCGGTGGTCTCATCGCCTGCAACGGTCGTGACGTCTGCTACGGTCGTGACCGACGTATCATCGTCCTGATCGAAGATGTCCTTGACATCGCTTTCGGGCTGGATGATGAAGTAAACGAGAACGATAAGAGCAAATACAGCCGCTACGACAGCGGTGATCTTGTTGAGCATCTTGTCGATACCCTTAGACTTATTCTTACCGTAATACGTATCGCTGCTTCCGCCTGCAAGTGCGTTTGAAAGAGACTTGTCTTTTCCGCTCTGAAGAAGAACGACGACGACGAGAGCAAGAGCTGCAACAATTACCAATACACCAAATACAATTTTCATGTTATCCTCCGATTGCTTATTCGCATAAGCATCCATTATTCATTAAGCTTTACAATTATATCATAAATGATCGACTTATTCAAGTGATTTTACGATTTTTTTATATTTTTCTCAAGCATTTTTTCTGCTTTTGCCTTATCCGACACTACATAGGCGGAAAAGTTGGTCGAAAAGGTGACAAAACCCGGCTTTGACATAGGCGGTTTCTTCAGATTTCTGACCTGCGTGTAGTCCACCCTTACCTTCTGACCGGGGTCGGCGGACGAATAGGAGGCGGCGATCAGCGCCGCTTCGGTATAGTCCTCGGCGGGCGGTTCCTCTCCGTTTGCGAACAGGACGACGTGCGAACCGTGGTAGCCGTTTATATGGAACCATATATCGTTCTTCTCCGCCAGCTTGTGGGTGATGAAGTCGTTCTGCTTATTGTTCTTTCCGCAGGCGACGCGGTAGCCGGAAGATGTGAGGAAATAGAGCGGCTGTGACTGAACCGTCTTTTCGGACGCTCCGATCTTCTTTTTTATATATCCCTGCTCGGCAAGCTCGCGTCTGATCTCGTCGGTGTCTCCGCTGTTCTCGGAAACCGAGAGCGACGCCGCGACCGAATCGATATAGTCAAGCTCCCTCTCACCGCTTTCGATCAGCTCTTTCAGCTTGATCTCACCGTTTTTGCTCTTTGTATAGAGCTTGTAAAGGTGAGAAGCGTACTGCGAAGGCGAGAGTATGGGATCAAGCTCAAGTTCGATCTCGGGGCAGTTTTCGTCCTCGTAATCGACGACGGTAGCTTTCCTCATGCCTTTTTTCAGCTTGTAGAGATTTGCGGTGATGAGGTCCGCCTTTTTTCTGTACGCGTCCTTGCCGCCGTAGGTCTCAAGCTCGGCACGCTGTTTTTCAAGTCTTGTGACGATACGGCTTCTGATACCGCCGATGAGGTGCCGTATATCCGCCGATTTGCTGTCGATGATCTCCTTCGACGCGCGGGCGGAGTAGAAGCCGTCGATGACCTCGCTCATGGAACCGCGTAGCTCGGCGGTCGCCTCGCTTCCGTACTGATATATCGGCTCGAAGGAAAAGTCGTAAACGCTTCCGTCACTCTTCTTTATGATACACGGGGAAAAGCGTTTCCCGGTTATCAGCTCCTTGAACCCGGCAAGCTCTTTTTCGGGCGAGGTCTTTGCCGCCCTGTATTCGATCTCTCTTGCCGAAAGAGGCGAAAAACCGCAGCATACGCGGACAAGTTCCTTTGAAAGACTGCCATCCCCGACCGCTGAAAGAATGACCGACGGCTCGGGGTTTAGCGGGGGGGGGGTGGTGGGGGGGGGGGGGGGGGGGGGGGGGGGGGGGGGGTGGGGGGGGGGGGGGGGGGGGGGGGGG
>JAGHTD010000096.1 GCA_018065475.1 Candidatus Colimorpha enterica | reverse complement strand
CTATAAAATCATTGACAGGTCAAGTATTATCGGTAAAGAATTGATAAAAAAAGGGCCCGAAGGCCCTTTTGTCAGATGTTGAAGGTTTTTCTCAGATATTCTCTGCTCTGTCTTACGCCCTCAAGGGGTTCAAGACCTTCCTCGAAGTCGTCCTGCTCGACGATGATGGTCTCAACGTCGGTGTCTTCGCAGGCGGACATGATGGCGTTCCAGTCCTGGCAGCCGTATCCGACGGGCTTCATGCAGAAGCCGGTGTCGTTCTTGGAGGGCTTGACTGCGTTGCCGTCCTTGTCGATAAGAGCGTAAACGGGACCGCCCTTGAGATTTGAGCATACGAAGTCCTTGAAATGGACGACCTTTACTCTTCCCGCGTACTTGCGGAGATATTCTGCGGGGTTTACGCCGCCGTAGTTGAGCCAGCAGAGGTCGGGCTCGGGATCAAGACGTCCCTTGAGATCGGAGAACATAACGTCGTAAGCGTACTCGCCTTCGATCTTCTTTTCAAACTCGAAGTCGTGGTTGTGGTAAAGGAGCTTCATTCCGTTTTCCTTTGCCATATACGCTATTCCGGCGAAGATCATCTTCGTCTTTTCCCAATCGGGATTGCCGGGAAGAAGGTTCTTGTCATACCAGGGGATGACGATGTACTTCACGCCGTACGCCTTGAAGAAATCAAAAGCCGCCTGTCCCTGTTCTATGAACATATCTGCGCCCTGATGGACGGATATGGATTTGAGGCCGTATCTGTCGAGGATCTCTTTGATCTCCTCGCCGGTGTGGCCGCCGTAGTAGCCGGCAAGCTCTACGTACTCGTAGCCCATTTCGGCTACCTTTTTGAGAGTGCCTTCAAAATCGTTTTTGAGATCGTTTCTGACCGAATAGATCTGAAGACCTACGTTATACTTTTTCATGCCGCCACCTCAGATCTCGGGAATGTTGACCTCGACCTCGTGGCCGAGCTCTGCGGATCTTGCGATACCGTCGATGATCGCCTGGTTATAGATGATCTGGGAAGAAGGAACGGGAGCCGCGGAATGGTTCTTGACAGCGTCAAGGAAGGTGCGGACCTTGAGGTAGAAGAGATCCTCCTTCTGGGGAAGGATCGGGAGCTTCGTCTCTGTCTGAAGTCCTGCGACCTCGGTGTAAAGGGTCATAGGACCGCCGACGGTGCCGTTCCAGCACTCGGTCGAAGGAATACGGAGCGAGCCCTTGGTTCCCATGATGATCGTGTCGCCCATGGTATCGAGG
>JAGHTD010000082.1 GCA_018065475.1 Candidatus Colimorpha enterica | reverse complement strand
GTCTGTCTGTCTGTCTGTCTGTCTGTCTGCCTGTCTGTCTGTCTGTCTGTCAAAGAATTATCGCACGACGGGACTGTATATGTCAAGTCTTTTTCATCATTTCCTTTGCGAAACTTTACAATTTCAAATTCATCGGGATTATGTTTATCAAGATATGTGATCGGCACACCCATATCTTCGAAATAATCACTCGGTATCGCATCTGAATACGGCACTTCAATGGCATCGTAATTATCGTAATGCAGATATCCATGTTCGCGAATTTCTTTATGCTTGCTGAACTTAATATTATCCGCCATTGTCATAAGTTGCATAGGTTGATGACGACGACCATGCTCAAGATTGGTAAACCAACAACAATTTCTGAATTTTACCAAACCTGTATTCTCATCATAAACTCCGGCGGCATATCCTCTGTTTTTTTCTTTTGGTATCTTAAAATAAGCATTCCCCCCGCTAAATCCATTACCTAACCACACCTTATTATCTTTTATCAGCGGGAAAACTTCTTTGTATGTGATAGCGTTCATGTTTCCGATGATCAAAAACTGCTTTTTGGCTTCCATGATCCACGCAAGAAACTCTCTGAACAACGAAAAAGGCGGGTTCGTAACAATAATATCCGCCTCGTCGCGCAGTGCCTTGATCTCGTCGCTTCGGAAGTCTCCGTCGCCCTTCAGATAACGCCATTCCAAGTCGTCAATATCAATGTTTCCGCTTTTGTTTTTGTCGCGTGTCAGCTTGAATATTTTACCCCGAATGCGTGTTTTCTTTTCGTCATACATCGGACTTGCCGTTTCAAAAAAAGTCAGCTGATAAGGTATATCGACGGGCTTACTGTCAGCCGCATAACTTGTGCTTATCAGTTTTTTCAAGCCAAAGTTCTCGAAGTTCTGCGCAAAAAAGCGGGTGAAATTGCTCCACTCCGGGTCGTCGCAAGGCAGCAGTACAGTTTTGCCTCTGAATACGTCAGGGTCATATTCCAAATAAGCATTTATCTCTTTTTGTATATCCGCATATTGAGTATAAAACTCATCGTTCTTTGCGTTTTTTGCCGCCGATAAATCAGTATTAGCCATTTTCTTCTCCCTCAGATTGCGTAATATTTTCTTGTTTTTCCTCTGCCTTCGGCGCGGATGAGTTTCATTTCACACATTTCCTTCGTCAGATTATATGCTCTTGTCCGCTTTACGTCAAGCAGCTGCATGATCCCGTCGTCGGTGATTTGCCCGTACGTGCCGATATACGCAAGCACCTTCTTCATCTGATCCGTGACAGAATCGTCAAGAAACTCGGCTGACGCCTCATTCATATTCGGAAGCACGAGTCTGAAGGCGTTTGCGGTCACGTCTATCATCGGCTGTGCGGGGCAGTTTTCATACAATTTGTATATCCTGCGTATGCCCGTGCCGTAGCTCTCGATCAGGTGCAGACGGTGAAAAACTTCAGCGAGCTTTTTGTTTCTCGGTTGTGAAATACCGATCCGGATATCCTCGGCAGACAGTCCGGGAAGCAATCCTCCGATGGAGATGAACTCCATTTTGTTTTCGTTGACATTGATGATTATACTGCCGCTGAAACCGTAGTCGCGATGAACGAGAGCGTTGAGTAATGCCTCGCGGATCGCTTCTTCCGGATAATCGGGTTTGTCGGTTCTGATAACCCCTTTGATCGTGGATTTTGTTTTGTTGCATAGTCTAAGATAGTCCACCGCATCTTCAAACTGCTTGAAAACCGAACCGCCGAGCTCTCTGCTGTCGCGGAAGGACGTGCAGGTCTCATCGTCAAAAACGGCGATCTTTGTCGTGTGAACGCATTGATCTGACATAAGCAGAGCAAGGTTTGTATATACTTCGTTCCGCATCATACCGAGCCCGAGATATTTTTCCGCACCGAACTCCACGCCGTAACGGTCAAACGCCGTCTTTGCCGCTTCAAATGTCAGCTCCTGCTCGAGCGAACGAGTGTCCTCGTAATTGTCGCCATCACTTTCCTTTATCATCTTTCTTATCTTATCCGGCGACGCCTGCGTGCTTGACGTGCCCTGACGGACATAAACCCCGCTCGGTTTCAGACCCTTTGATCTGAGATAATAAGGTTTGTTTGTTCCCTCATTCACCGCAATGCGAACCACGTTGTTATCCTGGATAGTGTAGTGAACAAACATTGTAACGTCCGGCATGATCGCGTCGCGGATGCCGTTTGTAATACGGGTGTATTCTCCGTCAACGTCAGAAAGCCCGACGGCGTTTCCTCCGTTGTCGATCCCAACGTAAACGAATCCGCCTTCGGTATTGGCAAATGCTATTACCTCTTTGTATATTTCTTCCGTGAACACAGACTTCAGCTCGATGTTTTCGGTTTCAAGTATCATATAACGCTCCTGTACTTACCATTTATTATAGTATATCATATTTTTTCACTTTGTCAAGTG
Organism: Candidatus Colimorpha enterica; assembly: GCA_018065475.1. Lineage (GTDB taxonomy): Bacteria > Bacillota > Clostridia > Oscillospirales > CAG-272 > Colimorpha_A > Colimorpha_A enterica. The sequence goes on along the minus strand of JAGHTD010000082.1, from coordinate 353 downwards.
AAAAAAGTGAAAATAGTGAAAAAAGTGAAAAATATATTTTAAGATTCTGAAGACAACGGTTTTCTCTGCCGTTTTTCGGACTTCTTTGCAAAAAATTGCGTTTTCGTTGCGAAAAACGGGCAAATGTTAACTTTCGTTGCTTGACGCAACGGGCATTTTTGTATATAATTATAGATAGCAAAACAGGAAAGGCGCAAATCATGTTCAACGAAAATCTGAAAGTGACAAGAAAATCAAAAGGCATCTCGCAGGAGGAGCTTGCGATCAAGCTCCACGTCGTCAGACAGACCGTTTCAAAATGGGAGAAAGGTCACTCGGTTCCCGACTCCGACACGATAATCGCTATCTCGGAG
>JAGHTD010000319.1 GCA_018065475.1 Candidatus Colimorpha enterica | reverse complement strand
CCACGTACTCAACGCTCCCATCGACAGCTCCAATTACACATATTCAAGCGAAACGATCCCGTTCTTCGGTATCGTTTACCACAGCTACCTCAATTTTGCCGGCAAGGCAACGAACATGGCGGGCGACATCCGTTACGAAAAGCTCAAGATGCTTGAAAACGGTTCCAACCCCTACTTCATCCTTGTTTACGACAATTCGGAAAAGCTCAAGGAAGATGAAACGCTGTCCTCCTACTACTCCATCTCTTACGAGAACTGGAAGGAAGACCTCATTGCAGCTTACAAACAGCTTAACTCCGCACTGTCGCTTGTAACCGATTCCGCAATCGAGGATCACGAGTTCGTGATCGGCGAAAGAGTTCCTTCCGCTGACGAAAAGGAAAGAAACGACGCGGAAGACGCAGCAGCTGAACAGGCAAAGATAGAGGAAGAAGAAAAGGCCAAGGCAGAAGAAGAAAGAATAGCCAAGCTTCAGAAGCACCTTGCCGAGCTTATGGGCGAGGACTACGAAGACGAAACTTCCGAGACCGAAACCGAGACCGAGGTCGTAACCGACGATTCCGACGATACGGCTGACAGCGAAGGCGAAACTTCCGAAACAGAGGAAGAAGTATCTCGCGAACACTTCGACGTCGATACCAAGGACAAGGATTACGAGTACACAAGATACACTTCGGACAACGGTATGATCGTTAAGGTATCTTACGATAACGGCTACGCTTTCATCCTCAACTATAATATGTTTGACGTTACCGTCAAAGAAACCGGCGACGAAGTCATTGCCGCTTTCGGATTTATTGTAGTTGACTCCAACGGTCACGTTATTCTCAATAGTGCTGAGGAGGTGGCAGAATGACAAAAAGTTCCGCAAAACAGGCTCCTCGTAAGATAGTATCCCTTGACAAGCGCAAGGCGCGTGCAGGATGGCTCTTCGTCCTCCCCTTCGTCATCGGATTTATAATCATCTATCTTCCGATTATCCTCGATTCACTCAAATACAGTTTTTCAAAGATCAATATTGTTGCCGGAGGCGGTTACGAGACTGTCAGCGTCGGCTTTGCAAACTATCAGAGCGCTCTGTTTGAAGATCCGAGCTACGTTCAGATCCTTCTTTCGGGGCTCACACAGCTTGTCACCGACGTTCCCGCGATCGTAATATTCGCCCTCTTCATGGCGGTGCTCCTCAACGGAAAGATCCTCGGACGCGCTGCCTTCAGAGCAATATTCTTCATCCCCGTCATCATTTCGACGGGTGTCGTCGCAAACATCGACTCCATGAACATCCTTCAGAGTCACATGGATTCGGGTTCCGCGATCGACGACGGTCCAGGTGATACCGGTGCGACGAATATCATCAATCTGGCCGACGTCACGTGGCTGTTCTCAAACATGCAGGTAGGTACAGAGCTCCGGCAGTACGTTGTTGCGCTCGTTAATAACATATTCAACGTTATTAAACGTTCCGGCGTTCAGATGCTGATCTTCCTTGCGGGACTTCAGTCAATCTCCCCCGCGATCTACGAGTCCTGCTCGATAGACGGCGCAACGGCATGGGAAACCTTCTGGAAGATCACCTTCCCGATGGTCAGCCCGATGATCCTCGTAAATGCCATTTATACGCTGATCGACTCCTTCACTTCGGAATCCAACTCCGTCATGAAGTACATCGAGAACGTGTATAGTCAGGCAGGTCAAAACTGTGTATCGACGGCAATGTCGTGGATATACTTTATAATTATCGTTCTGGCAGTTGCACTCGTTGCGGCACTTCTGTCCGCATACGTCTTCTACCAGAAGCGTGATTGATGAAAGGAGAATACTGAAATGAATAACAATACTGCAGTTTCAGAAAACGCTCCGAAAATCAAGCGCGAAACGAAAAACACCATCAAGGTTGACTTCGAAAGAACAAACTTCTGGACGAGATTCAAACTGAAATATCTCACCTCAAACGCCCTCGTATCGGCGCTCTGGTGGCTGTTCAGATTCATACTCCTGCTCGGTATTTCCTACGTCATCCTTCAGCCGTTCTATTCAAAGTTTGCTTCGTCCTTCATGGGCAAAGAGGACTTTGTTGACGTAACGGTCAAGCTCATTCCGAAACATCCCACTCTGGATACATACGCACAGGTCATCAAGGAGAACAGATATTTTGAAGCTCTCCTCAACACGACTATCCTGTCGCTGTCCTGCGCCGTACTCCAGACGATAAGCTGCTCGCTTATCGGTTACGGTCTTTCCAAGTACAAGTTCAAGGGCAACAAGCTCATCTTCGCACTCGTCATCTTCACGATGATCATCCCGCACAAGACGCTTCACCTTGCTCTTTACATGAAGTTCCGTTACTTCGATATCGGAGTAGGCAAGTTCGGACTGTTCAACCTTCTCAATACTCTGAAGTTGACCAGCTTCTCCGACATAAAGCTTACAACTACATACTGGCCCTTCGTAATCCTTTCGATAACCGGTCTCGGTTTCAAAAACGGTCTGTTCATCTTCATGATGAGACAGTTCTTCAAGGGAGTCCCCGACGAGCTTGAAGAGTCCGCTTACATTGACGGTTACGGTCCTCTCAGAACGTTCTTCAAGATCATAATCCCGATCTCGATCCCGATGATGATCACGATCTTCCTGTTCGCCTTCTCTTGGCAGTGGACTGATAACTTCTATGTCGAAACCTTCATCGGAAGCGGTGCAAAGAACAAACTGTATCTTCTTCCGCAGATCGTCACCGTGCCCAAAACCATGGAGACGGACTACGCCGGCAAATCACTTTACGAAACAGCAATTCGCAATACCTGCGGTCTGTTGATAATTTATCCGTTGATCGTCGTTTATCTCTTCTGCCAGAAGTATCTGGTACAGGGTATCGAGCGTTCCGGTATCGTCGGTTAATTTTGAAACCTCCCCGCACCTGCGGGGAGGTTTTTGCAAAAGGAGGAAAAAATGGAGGAAAAAAGCGACTTTGGCAATTTGAAAAAGACAATGGTCGAAATGCGGGTGCTGACTCTGCCCAACGTCATGAGCTTCGGCAGAATAGTGTTGATACCGTTTATTATGTGGTTCTACATATCAAAAAAGAACTACACGCTCTCGCTGATCCTCCTTGTCATTTCCGCGCTTACCGACGTCGTTGACGGAATAATCGCGAGACACTTCAATATGGTCTCGGAATTCGGAAAGGCGCTTGATCCCGTTGCCGACAAGCTGACGCAGGGCTCGCTTATGGTTTGTCTGTCCGTCAGATACCGCCTTATGCGCAGTCTTCTGCTTCTATTTCTCATAAAGGAGCTTTTTATGCTGATCGTCACCTCGGTGACGCTGAAGAAGAAAGGGATAATCAGCAGTGCAAAATGGTACGGCAAGGCGAATACGGTCATTCTCGAGGGCGTGATAATTGCGCTTATCCTCTTCCCGTCGATGCCGATTGAGCTTGCGGAAACGCTGATCTGTATTTGCTTTGTGACGGTAATACTGTCGTTTGTACTTTATCTCAACTATTATCTCGGTCTGCTCGGTTTCCGCATAGGCAAAAAGTCCTGAAAATACTGTGTGCCTCCGCAAAATACTGCGGAGGCGCTTTTTTATGTTGACAAATCGCTGCGAAAAGGGTATAATATTCCAAGCAAAAGGAGGACGCTATGGAGGCAAACACTTTTTATTTTGACTGGGAACCGAAGCTGATGATATGGCTTCAGTCACATCTCGGTAACTTCTGGACGACGGTGCTCGGATCCTTCTCGTTTTTCGGTGAGGAGCTGGTTATCGTTGCGGTGCTCGTGTTTCTATACTGGTGTTACGACAAGAAGACGGGCAGGTTCGTCGCCCTCAACGTTCTCACGAGTATTATCACGGGAAGCTGTCTGAAAAACGTCTTTCTGCGTCTGAGGCCGTATATGGTCCACGATGGTATAAAATGTCTTAAACCAGTGGATAAGACCGCCGACGTCGGCGACATAGTGGCGCAGGGATATTCCTTCCCGAGTCTTCATTCCGGCAACTCGCTTTCGCTCTTTGGTTCGGTCGCCGCGTTTTTCAGGAAAAAGGCGATGTGGATATTCACTTTTGCCGTCGCTCTCCTCGTCGGATTTTCGAGGGTGATCGTTGGTAACCATTATCCGACCGACGTTTTCGTCGGCTGGCTCATCGCGATCGTCACTATTTCGCTCCTCGGGTGGATACAGAAAAAGGTGAAAAACAAAGTGTATCTCTATATCCCCCTCTGTGTCATCCTGCTTTCCGGCTTTTTCTTCTGTCGGACGAGCGATTATTTTTCGTCGATGGGACTGCTTATCGGCTTCTGTGTCGGCGATATTGTCGAGAGAAGATTCGTCAGATTTGAAAACACACGCAATGTGCCGAATATGATACTCCGCTTCGGCGTCGGTGTCGCGGCATTCCTCGGGCTGAATATCCTGTTCAAACTGCCGTTCGGCGAAGAGTTCCTTGCGTCGGGAACGCTCCTTTCGCTGACCGTGCGCACGGTGAGATATACCGTCCTCATATTCATCATGACGGCAGTCTATCCGCTGTCGTTCAGATATTTCGATAAGATCACGAAGAAGAAAAAATGAATGAGATCAAGCATAAGACGATAAACGTCTGCCTTATAGAGCCGGAGATACCGCAGAACACCGGTAACATCGCGCGCACCTGCGCCGTCACCGGGGCACGTCTGCACCTCGTGAAGCCCTTCGGATTTGAGCTCGACTCGGCAAAGCTGAAAAGAGCGGGGCTCGACTATTGGGACAAACTTGACATCACCTATTACGATTCCTTTGCGGACTTTCTCAGCATAAACGTTGACAAACCTCTTCTTTTCTTCTCACAGAAGGGCAAAAATATGTTCAACTCGGTTTAATACGGTGATTACGTCTGGCTCGTTTTGGGTAAGGAATCCTGCGGTCTGCCGGAGGACTACCTGCGGTCAAGACCCGACGATACGGTGAGGATACCCATGAGGGAAGGCATAAGATCGCTCAATCTCGGCAACTCGGTGGCGATCGCGGTTTACGAGGTGCTGAGGCAGGAGGATTACGCCGGGCTCAAATGCCGTGGGATACTCAACGAAATATGATGAAAAAAGCACTTGCCGGGCAAGTGCTTTTTGCTGTGTT
>JAGHTD010000317.1 GCA_018065475.1 Candidatus Colimorpha enterica | reverse complement strand
GGATGCGAAATATGTGTACTTGTTTCTTGCCTGCGACTCACCTGCGAATGCGGCGAGGAGGTTCTGCTCGGTCTTTGTTCCGGAATAGGGATTGCTCTTCTCTGCAACGATCTCAACGAGCTTGTCGCCCTTTGCGCGGCACTTGGGGCATACCGGCTCTTCGCCGTCCTTTACCGTGAATACTTCACCGCAGATAAGACACTTGAACGTTCTCATTGTTTATACCTCTTTCTTTTGCCTTTTGGCAAACAGTAATTATTATCATTTATATTATAACCCATTTACGGTTTTTTGTCAATAGAAAAAGACGTTTTTCGGTTCAAAAATGAAAAATCGGAGACGGGAGGGTGACAAACGCGATTTTGCTATTGATTACCCGCCGAAAATGTGCTATACTTTTTTATTGAAGTACCGCACCCGCAAGGAGAAAGATATGCAGACGAAGAAAAGACAGATAATAAAATGGATATTGCTCGCCGCCGTGCTTTTGTGGTGTTCCGTGATATTCGGCTTTTCGCTCGCCGACGCGGGTGAATCCACCTCGCAGAGCGGTTTTATGCTTGATTTCCTAAACAGCATACCGAAGGCGCTCGGCCTGTCGTTCCGCTTCACGTCGTTTTTTGTGAGAAAGCTCGCCCATTTCACCGAGTTTTTCATCCTCGGCGTTCTTTCGGCAGGAACGCTCGTCTCCTTCGGATGCAAAAGATCGGCTCGCTTTTATATCCCGACCGTACTTGCCGTGGCTTCCACCGACGAAACGATACAGCTCTTCGTCCCCGGCCGTGCGGGACAGATCACCGACGTTCTTCTCGACTTCTCGGGCGGATTTTCGGGAGGTGCGGTGCTGCTCGTCATCCTGTATTTTGTATTCCGTATCAGAAAGTCAAAAACAGGCAAATGATGATCACGGCTGCCCGATGATCTCCGACATGGGAACGAAGAAGCACGGCTCGACTTTCATATAAAGGATTTTTTCTCCCGCCGTGAAATCGGTTTCCGAAGAGAAGAAACGATTATCTTTTAGTTCAAAGGTCTTGCCGTTACAGTTGAAAGCAATATTTTCTTCAAACGCATAGGGAGAGATCTCGGCATCCGATTCGACACATTCGCGCTGATAATAGTAAAGCACCGTATCACCCGAGGTACGCAGGACGTAAACGGTTCCGTATTTCACCCTGCCGTCTTCGCTGTGAAGGATATACGTTTCGGGCTCTGTCTCCTTTGAAAAGCAGAGAACGCGTCTGTATGCGATGAGGTCAAGCATTTCCTTGTGCTTCCAGTCATATTCGGTGATGTCATCGCAGTTTCCCATTGATAGTCCGCCGTCGTGGGAGCATACGTCCTCCTCGTAAACGGCGACGTAGTAGCCCTCTATGCAGTCCACCCTTGCGACGTATCTGCCCTTGATATTGAGAGTAAAAACATGCACGCCGAATACCGGACAAAGGAAAAGAGCGAGAATGATAACGCCGATAATAATATATACTGCTGTTTTTACGGTTTTTCTCATTTCAGTTGTCTCCGGAAACGTTTGCTATATTATAGCACATACCCATCCGGGAAAGCAAGTGTTTTTATATTATTCCGGGCAAATCACCATTTCGCTTGCATTTTTTACAAAAAGAGTGTATAATAGAAAAAGCGAATAATACGGAGGAACGTCATGACCGAAATATCATTCAGCGAACTGCAGAGAGCGGACGTGAACGTCGGCTCGGTCTCGGCGGTGGAACGCTACTGGAAAAACGGAAACATAAACGAATATCCGTCGGGAAGAGGGGAGCACATCCTTTCATTCACCATCCACGGACGCAAGGAAATACTGTCTCCGGGCAAACGAGAGCTGATCCTTTCGGGGGACGATTTTTCGGTTTTCTTCATCCGCGCGGGCGCTCCCTACGCCTCCCGCACCGTCCTTGACGACGAGACGGACAAGGGGCATACCGTCTGCGTCAAGTTTTCGCTGACCGACGAAAAAGGCGACGGTATCCTGCTGACGGACGATTATCTCTACTGGAACGCCGCGGATTCCGAGACTGTGCAGAAGCTCTTTTTCAAGGTCCTCAACCTCTTTCTCGGCGCAAACGTTGACCGTCTGAAACTGAAATCGGCGGTTTTTGCGCTTCTCGGCGAGCTCGCCTCCCTTACGCGCGAGAACGCACGGCGCCACGCCGGATTTGAGGATATTTCCCCCGCCCTTCTCTATCTCGACAAGAATTACGGGCAGAACGTAACGATCGACGAGCTCGCACGTATGTGCTTTATGAGCAACTCCTATTTCCGCAAGCGTTTCAAGGAATACACCGGCGGGGAGACCTTCACCGAGTTCCGCAACCGCATAAGGGTGCGCAAGGCGAGAGAGCTTCTCGACGACCAGCTTTGGAGCATAGATTCCATCGCGCAGGTCTGCGGTTTTTACGACGCTTCTCATTTTTACAGGGTTTACAAAAAATACACGGGGCATACTCCGAGCGGACATTCCCGTGCCCAGAAACAGCAGTGATAACAAAAGCGTTTTGTACAATAGCA
>JAGHTD010000151.1 GCA_018065475.1 Candidatus Colimorpha enterica | reverse complement strand
GTGCGAGGCCGCATACGTTGACGTGAACAACAACTCCCACGTCGATAAGGACGACGTCCTCGGCGGTGCGGTCACGGCAGGACAGAGTGCGGTGTTCGCCTCCGTTGCGGCCGGAATGAAGTTCTCCCGCACGCTTGCCGACGGCTCCATCATCATTGCCGGCGACGAGGAAATATCCCTCAAGGCGTTTGAAAAGACCCACGATCTTTACAGCGATACCCTCGGTTTCTATCCCTTCCAGTTCACCGGTCTCACCGGCCTTCTCGACGCTCAGAAGTTCGCCGATGACACCTGCCTCTTCGTTCCCGAGTACATAATCTACGCTTTCTGGGACGATCTCCGCAATATGTCGAGCTCCTACGTCATCATCCCGAGACCGAAGGCAGACGAGCAGCAGGAACAGTACATTTCCTGCACGCAGGACTGCTTCTTCCTCTACACGATCCCGACGAGCACACCGAACGATAAGCTCGAATGCATTTCCGCAGTCATCGAAACAATGTGCGAGCTGTACGACGAGAAGGTAATGCCCAATATGTACGACATTTCCCTCAAGGTCAAGTTTGCTCCCGAGGAAATAGACCAGGAACAGACCGCACGTCTTCTTGACATAATCAAGAACAACATCACCTCCGACTTCACCGTCACGTTCACGTCAAGCATCAACAACTATCCGAACATGGTCGGCAGCTACATCGGAGGAGGAAGAGACGCTTGGTCGAGAATGTTCGGTATGCAGAAGAAGTCGATCCAGCTCCGCCTCGACGCGCTTCTCGAAAAGCTTGCGACACTCAAATAAACGATACTAACGCAAAAAAACGCACCTCACGGTGCGTTTTTTGTCATTTCAAAGGTCTTCGACGTCGATGATCCTGTATCCGTTTTCTTCGGCGAGGGCGGCGAAGATGCCTTTTCCATCAACCGTCCTGCCGGAAAACGTGCCGTCATAAACGTTCTTTGCTCCGCAGCTCGGGCTTCTCGACTGAAGGATGATCATTTCCGCTCCGCCCGACTTCACGGCCTCAAGCGCCTTATGAGCTCCCGAAACGAACTCCTCCGTGACGTCCTTCCCTTCCTTGTTGATCACTCTGCCGTCCGATATTTCCGACGGGACGCGGGGCGTCGGCAGACCGCCGAGCGTTTCGGGGCAGATCGGCAGGACGGTGTGGCCTTTCAGATATTCAAGGAGCTTTTCGTTCCTGTTGTTCCCGCCGTTATATTTGCAGTTATGCCCGAGAAGGCAGGCGCTGACAGCTATTACCATATCATCTTATCTCCTTTTCGATAAGTCCTTTTCCGTCGGTCCGGAATATCACCGCGTATTCGCTTTCAAAGGTCCGGATGACCTCCGTGCCGTGTTCCTCGCATCTTCTGACCGTGTCGGGATCGGGGTGGCCGTATTCGTTGTTCTGTTCGCAGGAAGCGATCGCATAAAACGGTGTCGCCTTTTCAAGCAGTCCGTCAGACGTTGCCGACGACGAGCCGTGATGACCGAGCTTTATCACGTCGCAGTCGAGGTCGGCTCCGCCGTCGATCAGCTCTTTTTCTATCTCAAAGCCGCAGTCCGCCAT
>JAGHTD010000020.1 GCA_018065475.1 Candidatus Colimorpha enterica | reverse complement strand
CCTCAAGAAATTTTTTTGCTATTTTATAAGTTTCGCGCTCGGTGCACCTGAACTCGTCGTAGGGTCTGTCTGTGTTTTTTTTGTATGAAAAGCATCCGTATTTGTCAACCATCAGAAGCTCGTTATTTTTTCTATAAGTTCGGGTTTCCCCTTTGTCAGTCCATTCTGCATCAGCCATGCCAAAGGCCTCAACAGCCGTCTGCATATCTTCCTCGGGATCGAAGTAAACATACAAATCGTTGATTGACAAAAATATGTTTGCTTTCATTTGAAGTTTCTTAATATCTGCGCTTATTTCCATATTTCCCAATGACACACCGCCAGCCGTTCCCCCAAAATCAATTTTTATTCCGACAGAAGAATCGCCGCCCATCGACGGGGTGAAGAACATCGAATAGCAGCCGAGTCCCGCAGCGATGAGACAGATACACGCCGCGATCGGCACCAATATCATCAGCAGGCGCTTTTTCGGTTTTGCGGCGAGCTTCGTTTCCATATCAAAATACCGTTCAAGCACGTCTTCGTCAAGCTCCGTAACGGTTTCTGCCAGCTTTTCAGCGGTCATAATACGTAATCCTCACTTTCAAGTTTTTTTCTGAGCCCGTCCTTTATCGCTTCGATCTCCCTTTTTACGGTCGAAACGCTGACTCCGAGCTCCTTTGCGATCTGCGAAATAGGTTTCAGGGCGTAATATCTGCCGACGAAAACGTACATCTGCCTGTCGGGGAGTGAACGGACGTAGCCGTTCACTATGCTCGCAAGCTCCTTTTCCTCCGCCGCTTCCTCGACGCTTTTGCTGTCGGACGCTGTTTTTTCAAGTTCCTCGAGCTCTTCGAGCGAAACGGTGTATTCGGAGACTATCCTCTTCTGACGTTTCTTCGCGTTGAACAGATTTATCGCCGTGCGGCGCATAAGTGTGGTAATAAACGCTTTCAGCACGGCGGGCTTCGCCGGCGGTACAGCGTTCCACACGCTGACGTAAACGCTGTCGAGACATTCCTCGCAGTCGGTTTCGTCCCGAACGTAGCTTCTTGCGACCGAGAGCAGATACTTTCTGTATTTGAGATCGAGCTCTTTTATCGCCCGTTCGTCGCGTTCCAGAAACAGCCCGACGATTGCGCTGTCGTCAAGCGGCTTTCCGGTTTTCTGATCTTCCATAACGCACCTCCTTTTTTGTTTGAAAGGTCCCTTCATATATACAGGTCAATTTTTTCTTCAAAACGGCTCATGTTTTTCGTGATTTTTTCGATTTTTCCGTTATTTTTTTGAAAAAAAGGGGGCTGACGAGCCTGCGGAGTGTTCTGAAG
>JAGHTD010000161.1 GCA_018065475.1 Candidatus Colimorpha enterica | reverse complement strand
ATCCACTGTGTCCACTTGTAGTAGTTTTCTTCGGTCGTATCAACGGTCCTCGACCAGTCGAAGGAGAAACCGACGCGCTTCAGCTGAGAGGTGAACTTGGCTATGTTTATGTCGGTGACTTTTCTCGGGTGTATGCCCGTCTTGATGGCGTAGTTCTCGGTGGGAAGTCCGTATGCGTCAAATCCGATGGGGAAGAGCACGTTGTAGCCCTGCATACGGCGTTTTCTCGAAATTACTTCAAGTCCGGAATATGCCTTGATGTGTCCGACGTGCATTCCGGCTCCGCTCGGATAAGGGAACTCGACGAGCGCGTAGAACTTAGGCAGAGAGTAGTCCTTTTTTGCTTCAAATATCTTGGCCTCGTCCCATCTGTCCTGCCATTTTTTGTCGATGATCTTATGATCGTATCTCATGAAATGCCTCCTTAGTCCTCGGTCAGGATAGAGGAAATGTCAACTTCCTCTGCCTCTGCCCAAAGTCTTTCAAGATTATAGTATTTTCTCGTTTCGGTGTTGAAAACGTGAAGAATGACCGAAGAATAATCCTGCACGCACCACGAGCAGGTATCAAGCCCTTCTTCCCTTACGGGGGAGATGTTTTCAAGACCGAGCTTATACTCTACTTCGTCGCAGATACCGCGCACCTGCGTGTTCGTGCTGCCGGAGCAAATCACGAAATAGTCCGCGATGACCGTCTTCTCGGTCACTTTAAGCAGTTTTATGTTGCCTGCCTTGTGGGCGTCGAGAATGGTCACGATCTTTTTTGCGAGAGCTTCCGCTTTCAGGATCTCATTTTGTTCGTTGTTTTCCATTTCTTTATTACCTTTTATCTCGCTTTTTACGGCGCAGAGCGCCGAAAGTGTCTTTTTGTGGATGTGCTGTCCGCTTTCTTCAAGCTCGGACACCGTCGTTTCAAGTGCTTTCAGATAGGTATGAAGGATCGCGTCCTCCGCCTTTTCCTTTTTTGTCAGCGAATAGAAGTATTCCCGCAGCTCGGTACATTCGGGGAACGTCCTCGTTTCCTCGATGAAGTCGGCGAGGAATATTATGCGCTGATAAAGCTGATCATCTCCGTGGCTTCCCGTCGTGTGGTTGGAAATGCAGTCGGTGATCATCGGCGAAAGAGCGGTGACCTCGGGATACAGCTCGTCGGCATAATATCCTCCCGTAAGCTCGTGAAGCGTTTTTGGCGACAAGGCGTATTCCCCGTCGTATTCTATCCCGTGCTTTTTCAGATAGTCGAGATGTTCGTCCTTGCTCCATTTCTTCGTAATATCGTGGAGAAGGGCGGCGAAGGAAAGATATGCCGTCCTGTCACAGTCAAGTCCGAGAAGCGAGGCGATCTTCAACGCTTCCTTCTCGACGCCGAGGACGTGTGGGATCCTTCTTTCATCAACGTATGCGGGCAGATCGGCGATTATCCTGTCCCTTTTTTCGGAATAAACCATCTCAGTCTTCGATGACGCTTTTCAGCCATGCGGCGAACTGACGCATCGACTTTCCGCGGTGGCTGATGGCGTTCTTTTCCTCCATCGTGACCTCTGCGAAGGTCTTTTTCAGCTCGGGAACGAAGAACAGCGGGTCGTAGCCGAAACCGCCGTTTCCGTGGTATTCGTTGAGGATGATACCGTTCACCTCTCCTCTGAAAAACGCGGATTCGGATGACGAATCGGGCGAAACGAAGGAGATGACGGAGACGTATCTTGCGGTACGGAGCTCGTAGGGAACGTCCTCAAGCTCTTCAAGGAGCTTCTGATTGTTGTTTTCGTCGTTGCAGGGTTCGCCGGCGTACCTTGCGGAGTAAACGCCGGGGCCGCCAAGGAGATAATCCACCTCAAGCCCCGAGTCGTCTGCAAGGCCGTAATAGCCGAGCTTTGCGGGGACAGACGCCTTGATGTAGGCGTTGGCTGAGAAGGTCTCTCCGTCCTCGACGATCTCGTCGGTATAGCCGATGTCGTCGAGCGACAGCACGGTGAGGGAATCGAGCCCGGCTTCTGCAAGCACGGCCTTGATCTCCCTTACCTTGTTTTTATTTCTCGTTGCGAGAACGATCTTTGCGTCTTTTTTCATATCAATCAAACAGTGCGGATACAAAATCCTTCGAGTCGAAGTGCTGGAGATCGTTTATCTGTTCTCCGACACAGATGAACTTCACGGGTATGTCGAGCTCCTCTCTTATCGAGAAGACGATTCCGCCCTTTGCGGAGCCGTCGAGCTTTGTGAGGATAAGTCCCGTGAGGGCGGCGCTGTTCTTGAACTCCTGCGCCTGCTTTACGGCGTTCTGTCCCGTCGTGGCGTCGAGAACGAGAAGGTTCTCCCTCGCACAGCCGGGAAGCTCGCGGTCTATGACGCGGTTTATTTTGCTGAGCTCGTCCATAAGGTTCTTCTTGTTGTGAAGACGTCCTGCGGTATCGACGATGAGAACGTCGGTGCCTCTTTTCTTCGCTGCCGAGATCGCGTCAAATACGACTGCGGCGGGGTCGGAACCCTCTTCGTGCGCGATCATTTCGACGCCCGCTCTCTCTGCCCATATACCGAGCTGGTCTATCGCGGCGGCGCGGAAGGTGTCGGCGGCGGCGAGCATAACGCTCCTGCCTTCGTCTTTCAGCAGTTTTGCTATCTTTGCTATCGACGTGGTTTTGCCTACACCGTTTACGCCGATGACGAGGATGACCGAAGGAACGGACGAAAGGTCAAGCTCCTGACCGTCTCCGATCATCTCCTGGAGGATCGTGCGGAGAGCGTCCTTTACGTCGCCGACCTCCTTCAGCTTTTCGCTCTTTATCTTTGCCCTCAGCTCGTCGATGATCTTTTCGGTCGTTGCGACGCCGATGTCGGCGGTGATGAGAAGCTCCTCAAGCTCTTCGAGCATATCTTCATCGACCTTGCTGAAAGAGTTGAAAAAGCCGTCTAGCTTGCCGAAAAGAGCGTCCTTCGTCTTTGCAAGCCCCTGTTTCAGTTTTTCAAAAAATCCCATTAAACGTATTTTTCTCCGATTTTCTGTTCAACTTCGTTGACGTTCATCGACAGTACCTTCGAGATACCTCTGTCGGGCATCGTGATGCCGTAAAGCATATCCGACGCCTCCATGGTGCCTCTGCGGTGAGTGATGACAACGAACTGTGTTTTTTCCGAATATCTCTTCATGTACTCGGCAAGACGGATGACGTTGACCTCGTCAAGCGCAGACTCTATCTCGTCGAAGATACAGAACGGCGTCGGGTTGACGTTGAGAATAGCGAATATCAGCGCAATGGCGACGAACGCCTGTTCGCCTCCCGAGAGGGAGATCAGATTGTTTATGATCTTTCCCGGAGGTGCCACGTTGATCTCGATACCGCTTTCAAGCACGTTTTCGGGATCGGCGAGCAGTATTTCTGCGTTTCCGCCTCCGAAAAGTTCCTTGAAGGTGACCTTGAAATTGCGGTTGATGTCCTCAAATGCGGTGGTGAAGCGGACCTTCATCTCCCTTTCAAGTCTGTCGATTATGCCGTTCAGACTCTCTCTTGCCTGAGTGAGGTCGTCGTACTGCGCCTTGTTGAACTCGTATTTTTCCTTGACCTCGGCGTATTCCTCTATCGCGCCTACGTTGACGGAACCGAGCGCGCGGAGTTTGTTTCTTAATTCCGTCTGACGCTTTGAATATTCCGGCTTCATCTCCGCGGTGATCGGAGCGTAATTCAGCTCCACTGCGGCGGAATAGGTGAGCTCGTAGTCTTCCCAGATCTTTTCGGCAAGTCTGTCGTGCTCCGTGGTGAGGTTTTCACGCTTTGAATCGAGCTTAGTGTACTC
>JAGHTD010000126.1 GCA_018065475.1 Candidatus Colimorpha enterica | reverse complement strand
AAACTGACGATTTTTGATAACATTATATAGAATGAAAAACTATCGACGCTGTCCAGCTCCCTCCGGTGAGGGTAGAGATGCTTCGCAACTCGATCTCCCGACCGCAAGGCGGCCGCTCGACGCCGGAGCCCGCGGAAAAGTTGAGTCAACATTATTTAGAATGAGTGAAGATCGCCGCTGTCCAGCTCCCTCCGGGAGGGGGCTCCGCGTAGCGGTGGAGGAGCCCGCGGCATAATGGAGTTAGTATCGAAATGAATAGAAACGAAACGTAATTGTCAGTATATCTTCCATCGGTATAGATTTCCGTCAAATAGAGTGCTCGCCGGGCTCCTTCCACCGCAAGCGGTCCCCCTTCCTCCCGGATGGAGGTTGACGGAGCCGACGTTTTTCATTCTATTTGAAGCAAATCCTAACCGTCCGTGTCGTAGGACGGGCTACGTGTAGCCTCCCCTGTGTAAGGGGAGGGGGACCGCGGAGCGGTGGAAGGGTTGTTCCTGCCGATTCTAACATCTGCAAAATGATACATCTGCCCGAAACAACCTCTCAGTCAGCTTCGCTGACAGCTCCCGCTTACAAGAGATGAGCAAGCTCATCTCGGGGAGCCTAAATTAAACTGATTCGCTCGCCAGCTCCCGCTTACAAGAGATGAGCAAGCTCATCTCGGGGAGTCTATACGTAGCCGTTTCGCTATAATCCCTTCGCATCAAAAAAGACCTTCTTGCGAAGGTCTTTTTTACTAAACTACTTATTCAGCAATCAGTGCTTCTTGGAAGCGATGATGCCGGTGCCGCAAGCGAGGATTGCTACGAGAGCAACGACTGCGGTAACATCGCCGGTGTCAACATCAACTTCTTCACCGATATCGCCGGAAGCTTGCTTCTTAGGCTTTGTGCCTGCGAAGATTCTGACGTTATCCATGGAGTAGTCGAAGGGATGCTCGTGCTTATCGGGCTGACCGAACATCATCTTGTGGTAGGAAATGATATCCTTGCCATCGGGGTCAAGCTCAGCGGTGTACGCCTTGTTACCGTCAACGAAACCGGTGATGGTCTTGTTAACGAAGTCGAAAGCGAACGCAACGTCATACCATCTGCCCCACTCGAAAGCGTATGCCTTGTCGGCGTAGTTAGCGGTGAGCGCGGGAGCACCGTTGTTGATCTTTACAAGAACGGGCTGGTAGTTGTTGTACCAAGAGAAGGAACCGTCGGAAGCGTAGGACTTAACCTGGAACTGGAAGATCTTTTCGCCTTCATACTTTGTCCAGTCAACGCCGTCCATGTTATCGACCTTGAACTCAAGCTCGATAACGAGTTCCTGACCGTAGGTCTCGGTAAGGGTGCAGTCGTTCCAGTCGAGGTAACCGTCGGAACCGCCGTCGATACGTTTGCCTTCTTCATCTCTGTTGAAGAGGTTAGCTGCTGCGTTCTCAACGGAGTTGTAGAAACGTACGCACTTGCCTGCCTGATCAGCTCTGTCAACGATCTCGGGGATTACGAGGCCCTGACCGAAGCCGAAAATGTCGAGGTCGCCGTCATCGAAGGTAACCTGGATTTCGTTGCTCTCCTCTGCGAAGCAGAGATAAGCGCAGGAAACCATCATGATTGCTGCCATAAGGATCGCAATAAAGTGTTTCATGTGTGAAACCTCCAAAATTATTTTTTTTGAGATATTATCTCTAAGTTGACATATTATAACACATTTTTTTTGAAATGTCAATAGTTTGTTAATATTTTTTCAACATTTTGTCACATTTAGTCAAAAATTGTTTTCGGATTTCATAACGGATACGTCGTAGGGGACGGCCTCCGGACGTCCCGTTCAATAAAATCTGCAAAAATTATACGGCTACATCGTAGGGCGGGGGCGTGGTCTCGCCGCTTAGCCTCCCCTGTGTATAGGGGTAGAGATGAGCAAGCTCATCTCGATGACCGCAGAGCGGTGGAAGGGTTGTTTATTGAAGAAAGTAACATCTGCCCGAGACAACCTCTCAGTCTCGCTTCGCTCGCCAGCTCACCTTGCACAGGGGAGCCTATACGTAGCCGCTTCGCTCGGCTTGCTCCTCCCGCCTCTAACGGTGAAGCACTAACTATGAAGTAAGCACCGACTGACTACCTTCCTCCGGGAGGAAGGTGGCACGGCTATGCCGTGACGGAAGGAGCCCGGCGGCACTTCATTTATTGTATCACAATAAATAGAAACGGAACGAAATCGTTAGTTTTTCTTTCTTCGATGAAGATTATCTGATAATAAAGCGATCGCCGGGCTCCTTCCACCGCAAGCGGTCCCCCTCCCTCCCGAGGGAGGTTGACGAGCGAGTGCCTCGCTCCATAGTTTGTGCTCAACCCGGATGGAGGTGGACGAAGCCGTAGCTTTTACATTCTATTTATTATTATCAATAATCGTCAGTTTGCAAGCGGGAGGAGCAAGCCCCTCCCCTACGGGGTCAGTTTAGCCTCCCCTGTGTAAGGGGAGGGGGACCGCAGAGCGGTGGAAGGGTTGTCTATTGAAGGATGTAACTTTTGCAGAATGTTAGAATAGCCCGAAACAACCCTTTCGTCATCCTTCGGATGCCACCTCCCCTTGCACAGGGGAGGCTAAGCGGGACGTCCGGGGGCCGTCCCCTACGGGCGACAGCCGTAACGGTTAAACAAATCCGATCATAACGGGAAGCGCAAGCCCCTACCGCAGATCAATTTCATTCCGACATCAAAAAAGGCCTTCTTGCGAAGGTCTTTTTATTACTTATTCAGCTTATTCAGCGATCAGTGCTTCTTGGAAACAACGATGCCGGTGCCGCAAGCGAGAACTGCTACGAGAGCAACGATTGCAGTAACATCACCGGTAGGAACGTCAACTTCTTCACCGATATCGCCGGTAGCTTCCTTCTTGGGCTTTGTGCCGGAGAAGATATAGAGGTCATCCATATCAACGTCGAAGGGGAACGGAACCTTATCCGGAACGCCCCAGTAGCAGTAAGCGTAGTCAACAACTACCTTGTCATCAGTCATGATGTTGGCAGTGTAAGCCTTGTTACCGTCGATGTAACCGGTGACAACGTGCTCGGTGAAGTCGAATGCGAGAGCAACGTCATACCATGTATCCCACTTGCAAGCGTATGCCTTATCAGCGCCCTGGCCGGTAAGAGCGGGAACACCGTCCTTGTTGACGATGACCATTGCGGGACGTACGTTACCTGCCCATGCCTGTGTGCCGTCGTCGAGGATAGCCTTAGGCTGGATCTGGAAGAGCTTGTTGCCCTCTTCGTAAACGTAGTTATCGAACTTGTGGAATCTCATCTGGCACTCAAGGATGAACTCGTTACCGTAGGTAGATACGAGGGGAGAAGTGTAGTTGAGCATTCCGTCAACGCCGCCGGAGACGTAAACCTTGTTACCCTCTTCGTCAGTGTCGTAAACAACACCGTTTGCCTCACACTCTTCGATGGTAGCACCGAAGTTGATGTAGTGGTTGCCGTCTTCTTCCTTGATGGAAGGGAACTGAGAGCCGTTCATGCTGAACATGCCGGCAGTCTCATCTTCGAAATCGTGGTGGTACTCTTCAGCAGAAACAGCGGAAGCGCATGCGATAACCATGATTGCGACCATGAGAATGGAAATAAAACGTTTCATGATTGAAACCTCCATAAATATTTTAATCTCTTATGAGATTTGATTGAATGTATTTTACCATAATCAACTTAATTTGTCAAGAGATTTTGAAAGATTTTTTTAAGAAATTATTAAATATTTGTGAAATCGGGGGGAGGGGGAGCGCCTGCGGCGCAGTGATGCGTCCCGCAAGCGGGACGTGATGTATGCCTTCGGCATGTGATGTATGCTGACGCACGTGATGCGTACTTGCGTACGTGATGCGTGCCTTCGGCACGTGAAACGGTAGGGGACGGCCCCCGGACGTCCCGC
>JAGHTD010000073.1 GCA_018065475.1 Candidatus Colimorpha enterica | reverse complement strand
GCTTTGAGCCGATGCGCGACGGTGCGGCGATCGAGGGCATCCGCCTGCGCGATATTCCGAACGGCTCGCTTGCCGACGGAGAAGGGGAGGGACCGCAGCCGAATTGCATCGGCGGCATCCTCGGCGAGGTGCGCGTCAAAATCGTTCCGGAGATTTCTATTACCGATCAATGGATCTGTGCCGACGCGAAGACCGGCAGCGTGAAAGTAACGGTCACGGTGGAGAACGCGACGGATCAAACGCGGGATATTGCGCTGTCGTTGTTGCTCTCCGAGCAAAAATCCGGTCTGGCAGTCTGCGAAGTGAATCGGCGTGCCGCGGTCAAGGCAGGGGCAAATGAGATGATTCTCGAATGCGAAGTACCGCGTCACAAACTTTGGGAACTCAAAAACCCCTTTCTTTATATTTCTTGCGTCCGCGTCGGAGGATCCGCGCATACGGCAAGATTCGGCTTTCGGGATCTGCGCTTCGAGAACGGTTTCTTTACGTTGAACGGCAGACGATTCCTGCTCAAATGCGCCCACGGGACCTTCAGCGCGAGCAACTGCGTTGCCATGAAGGCACTCGGTTTCAACGCGTTCCGTTCCATTCACCGTACGGTCGACCGCGAAACGATGGATCTTTGCGATGAGCTTGGTTTTCTCATCATCCAGTCCCCGATCACTTCGTGGGGAATGCGGGAACACGAAAACACGCAGCGGATGATCGCGGATTATATGCGGAATATGGTGCTGATGCACCGGAACCACCCGTCTGTCGGCGCGTATTATTTTTACAACGAAACCGATGACCGTCATCTCATTGAAATCGCCGAAGAACTTTTGCCGGAGCTTCGCAAGTTGGATCCCAACAACATTTTTCTGTTGTCCGGGTCGCGTTGGGACGACGTGCTGTCGGTCGCAAGCGCTTCCAATCCCGGTTCTCCGACGTTTGACGTGTGTCTCGGCGGAGAGGGGAACAAGGATTTCGGCGAAAAATGGACGGACGGCTACAACGGGATCGGCGTTCACGACGCACCGATGGGAGACATCCACGCCTACCCCGCATACCCGTTGGACGCGCAGACGAAAAATTGGTATCGGACGCTCGGTCAACATTCTGATCCCGTGTTTCTTTCCGAAACGGGTGTCGGCTCGCAGGTAAATCCGGTCAGTTGGACGTTGAATGCCGAAGCGTTGGATCCTCTGCGTCCGGGATTCCCGGAAAGTTACGCTCTTCCGGATCAGAACGTGCATTGGGTGCTCGGTGTACCGCCGAGAAGCCTGTGGGAAGAGGCAGAAGCGTTTCTCGATTTTTATGATCTGCGCGGACTTTATCCGTTTGCCGATTTGCTCTGCGCCGAGGCGGATCGCCTCAACGGAAGACAAAGAGAACAAATGTTTGATCTGATACGCTCCAACAGCCACCTCTGCGGATTCAGCCTGACGAGTTTCGGCGGCGGGAATGAGGGAATGTGCGAGGGAACGCCGCTCGGGAACGGTATCGTGAAGGAGAGCGTCGCCCACGCGCTTCAGCACGGACTTGCGCCGCTTCGGTTTTCGCTGTTTGCCACTGACAGAACCGTTTATGCCGACCGGGAAACCGAATTGGAAGCCGTTCTCTGCAATGAAGATTGCTTGCCGTCCGGCAGTTATTCGATGTTGCTTGACGTGGACGGCGGTTCGCCGGCGCACGTTGTAAAATCGTGGAAGACCGAGGCAATCTATCCGAGCGAGGGAGTTGGGGGATTTTCTCCGCTTGCGGCGACCGTTTTCAAAGGTTCGGTACGCCTGGAGGAAGAAGGAAACTATTATTTCCGTGCTCGTTTGACAAAAGGCGATATGCCATGCGGCGGAAATCTTCCGATCCGCGCGGTAAAGATCCGTGACGAAGCGGTTCGCGGAAGAAGTGTCGCATGCATTGGTCTGAATCGTGCGACGACCGATTTTCTGATTGGACACGGCGTAAACGTTCTACCCGCGAAGGACGTAAAAAAGACCGGAGTTCTGCTGGTCGGAACGGATCTGCGGGAAGACATTGGAGCGTGGGAGAGCGTTCTCGACGCGGCAAAAGCCGGGGCAACGGTGATTTTTGCGGACGAGCACTTTTTCCGTGAGCGTCCGGTTGCTCTCAAATCGGTCGCGGGAGACGGCGCAAAAGTGAGCGTTTATCTCAATACGTTGGATCACAACGACACCATCCACGTCGAGCATCCCGTGTTCGCGGGGATGACGCCGGCCGGATTCTGCGATCCGGAAAGCTACGGTGCCGTTTACCCGACCGCAATGTTTGAATCCACCGTGAAACCCTCCGAAACGGTCAGCGCCACGTTCCGCATCCGCGGCGATTTTTCGTCGGGTGTGATCTTCGGTGAATTTACCGTCGGAAAAGGCAAAGCGATTCTCAACGCGTTCCGGATCTGCGAAAATCTCGGAAAGCATCCCTTCGCGGATCGGTTGCTTCTGAACGTGATCGAAACTTACGTTGGGAAAAATATATTTTAATAATGGGAGAATAAAAAGCTTTTTTTGATATAAATCGGCTATTTTGGTGAAATCCGAACCAATAGGTAGCGTCGAGCCAGAAAAAAGCACTTGCGAGAGCAAGTGCTTTTTTTCAATGATATTCTCAGTCTTGCATTTTCTCTGCGGAGAAACTGCTGCGGTCGGTTCGGAGCATCTGACAGCCCACCGGGCTGTCATTCATTCGCTCATAACCCGGCGGAAAGATCAAATCTCACATATAAAAAACCATAGGACGCCAATCGGCGTCCTATGGTTTTTGGTTGCGGGGGAGGGACTTGAACTCTCGACCTCCGGGTTATGAGCCCGACGAGCTACCAACTGCTCCACCCCGCGATATTAAAATAAATTGTGCGGGAGACCGGGCTTGAACCGGTACGATACTAAGTATCTAGGGATTTTAAGTCCCTGGCGGCTGCCAATTCCGCCACTCCGGCTTGTTCCGACTGTCATATTATACCACTTCATCAATAATTTGTCAAGTCTTTTTTCAAAAAATACTCTTTTCTATTGACTTTTTGCTCAAAAACTGATATAATTTTACCGACAGTGAAACCGTGTAAGTAGTTTCCGTTTTGTCAGGCACAAGAGAGTTACGGACGTGGCTGTGATCCGTATTGCCGGGGCGGAGATGAATTTCAGCGGCGGAGTCTTTCTGCGAAAAGCGCAGGCGTTAAGCAGAATGCTGGTCGGCATCAAGACGCAAAAGCGCGGACATTCTGTCCGAACACGGGTGGTACCGCGGTTATTCCGTCCCATGGCTTATGGGGCGTTTTATTTTTGGAGGTAGAAATGCAGATTAACACCGAAGAACTGCGCAGGCAGTTTGACGAACGGCTTGCAGAAATCAAGTCGAGCACCGAGATCGATTCGCTGAGAGTCGATTTTCTCGGCAAAAAAGGCAAGATCTCCGCTCTCATGGCAGAGCTGAAGAACGTTGCCGCAGAACAGAAAAAAGAAGTCGGTCAGATGATCAACGATCTGAAGCAGAGCATCGAAAAGACCATTACCGAAAAGGCGGAAGAGCTCGTCCGTCTCGAAGAGCAGAAGAAGATCGACAGCGTCGAAGCTTACGACGCTACCCTTCCCACCTCTCTCGACCTCGGATCCTATCATCCCATCACGCTCATCCAGCGCGAGGTGCAGGACATTTTCACCTCAATGGGCTTCATCGTCGAGAATTACAGCGAGGTCGTTGACGACTATCACTGCTTCGAGGCGCTCAATATCCCGAAGCACCACCCCGCAAGAGATATGCAGGACACCTACTATCTCGACAACGGTCAGCTTCTTAAAACGCACACCTCTGCGGCTCAGAACTACATTATGAGAAAATACGGCGCACCCGTCCGTGCGATCTTCCCCGGAAGATGTTTCAGAAACGAAAGCACCGACGCCTGCCACGAAAACACCTTCTTCCAGCTTGAAGGTATCATGATTGACGAGGATATCTCGATCTCCAACCTCATCTACTTCATGAAGACAATGCTCTCCGAGGTATTCAAGCAGGATATCACCGTCCGTCTCCGCCCGGGATTCTTCCCCTTCGTCGAGCCGGGCTTCGAGCTTGACATCTCCTGCACGATATGCGGCGGAAAGGGCTGCCCTTCCTGCAAGAACTCCGGCTGGCTTGAGCTCTGCCCCTGCGGTATGATCCACCCCAACGTGCTCAAAGCAGGCGGTATCGACACGGAAAAGTACACCGGATTCGCATTCGGTCTCGGTCTTACCCGTCTTGCGATGATGAAATACGGTATCAAGGACATCAGAATGCTCAACAGCGGCAACCTGAAAGCACTTTCGCAGTTCAGCGATAAATAAGGAGGAAAACGAAATATGCTTGTTTCAATGAATTGGATCAACGATTACGTTGACCTTAACGGTGAAAACATCGAGGAACTCATCCACCGCTTCACCCTTTCGACCGCCGAAGTCGAAGATATTTATTTCAAGGGCAAGGACGTTTCGGGCGTTATCGTCGCTCAGATCGTCTCGGTCGAAAATCATCCCAACTCCAAAAAGCTCCACCTTCTCAAGGTCGATACCGGCTCCGAGGTGCTTGACATAGTATGCGGCGCACCCAACGTAGCCGTAGGTCAGAAGGTCGCTCTCGCCACGGCGGGCGCTCACGTTCCCGCAGGCGACATAAGCGTAGCGACCGTCGCTGGCTACACCTCCTACGGTATGTGCTGTGCGGCAGACGAGCTCGGACTCAGCGACGACCACACCGGACTTATGGAGATCGACGTTGACTGTCCTCTCGGAACCGATATCAAAAAGGTCTATCCCATCGACGACATCGTATTTGAGGTAGATAACAAATCGCTCACTAACCGCCCCGACCTCTGGGGACATTACGGCATAGCGCGCGAATTTGCGGCTCTGACCGGCAAGGAACTGAAACCCCTCGATCTCGGAGAGATCATCTACGACGGCGACAAGCTCATCCCCGTAACCGTGTCGAGAGAAGACCTCGTTTACAGATACTCCTGCCTCGAAATGAGCGGAATATCCAAGAACGTTTCCCCGCTCTCAATGCGTATCCGCCTCTACTACTGCGGAATGAGAGGCATAAACCTCCTTGCGGACCTCACCAACTACATCATGCTTGAGCTCGGTCAGCCCACTCACGCATTCGACGCAAGAAAGATCAGCGAAATCAAGATCGGCACGCCCGACGGTCAGTTCGGTTTCAAAACGCTCGACGACACCGAGAGGACGATCACTCCCGATACGCTCATGATCTACAACGGCGACATTCCCGTTGCGATCGCGGGTATTATGGGCGGTCTCGACTCCGAGATCATCGGCGACACCGACTCGGTCGTTCTCGAATCGGCAAACTTCGACGGCATTTCGGTAAGAAAGACCTCCTCCCGCCTCGGTCTGCGTACCGACGCGAGCATGAGATACGAGAAGATTCTCGACCCCGAGCTCACAATCCTCGCGGTAAAGAGATTCGTCCGTCTTCTCACCGCCATCGATCCCGGCGCAAAGATCACCTCAAAGCTCAACGACGTTTACGTCAAACATTATCCCGAGCTCACAATATCCTTCGACAAGAAATACGTTGACAGATACACGGGTATCGACATCTCAAACGAGCAGATCGTCCGCACTCTGTCGCTTCTCGGCTTCGGCGTTGACTTCGACGGAAACGGGTTCAGCGTCAGGGTCCCCTCGTGGAGAGCAACCAAGGACGTCACGATCAAAGCCGACATCATCGAGGAGATCACCCGTATCTACGGCTACGACAACTTCGAGATAAAGACCACCGACAGTCTTCTTAAGCCCGTCAGAGCTTCGGCGGAGAGGACCGAGACGAATGCGATCAAGGATATCCTCGTTCAGCGTTTCTCTATGCACGAGGTACATTCCTACATCTGGCAGGACGGCAAGAAATACAAGAAGCTCGGTATCGACGTTGAAGACAACGTCCGTATCCTCAACATCGCAACGCCCGAAAACGGAACGCTCCGCCGCTCCATGCTTCCCACAATGCTCACCTTCGTCAGCGAGAACAAGGGCTACGGCACCGATTACTCGATATTCGAGATCGCCCGCATCATCGACGGAACAAAGGATAACGGCGAATGCAACGAGCGTCCTTCCCTCTCCTTCGCTTCCTACTCGAAGACGAAGGATGAAAAGACGGTATTCCTCGGCGTGGTCAACACGATAAGAACTCTGTTCAGAGAGATCAAGCACGTTGAGCCGTCGTTTGAAAACGTCGCTCCCAAGTATAATTGGCAGCACCCGAAGAACACGGTAGCAGTCAAGGCAGACGGCAAGACCGTCGGCGTTCTCTGCACGCTTCACCCCTCCAATCTCGCTAAACTCGACAAGGCGGCTGCCGTCGTTGTCTGTGAGATATTCATCGACGACTTCAACACCGTAGGCGTATCCAACATCCACTATTCCGAGCCCTCGAAGTTCCCCGGTATCGACATCGACTTCTCGCTCGTCATGGGCGACGGCAAGTCCTTCGCCGACGGCGAAAAGGCGTGGGCTGGATACGTAGGAAACGGCATTTCGTCCGTCTCCGTCATCGACGTGTTCGCACTCGCAGACGGTCAGAGATCCGTCACCGTCCGTCTCTCCTTCTCCTCCGACGACAGGACGCTGTCGATGGAAGAAGTACAGCCGAAGGTGGATAAGATCATCTCCGCTCTTGCAGAAAACGGTATCACGATCAGAGCGTAAAATAATCCAAAAGAAAAAGTGCCTTTGGGCACTTTTTCTTTTATATTAGCTTTCTTTTTTCTTACGATGAGCACCGCGGGAAAGTCATCGCCGGTCAGAAAATAATCTGATATATCGTTTTATATTCTTGCCGTGTATTCGGTGACGCCGAGGACGGTCTCGCCGTCGATCTGAAGCGCCGTCGGTTTGTTGAACTCGACGCTGATCTCCTTGCCCGCAAACTCCTTGCAGTATTTGTCGTGCTTCAGGTGTTCGCCGCTGAAAATGCCGGGGAAAAGGATCAGCGTGTGAAGTCTTCCCGCGCCGCCGAAATAGAGGACGGAGAGCTTCTTGTCGTCGCTTATGCGCTGTTGGTGAGGTGTCGGGATCATTCCGCCGCCGTACATCCTGCCGTTCATCGTAGGAGCGAGCCAGGTCTTGGGGAAAGCGTACTCTTTGCCGTCAACCGTTATCTTCGCCTTTCTCGGTCCGAAGGCGTAAAGCATACCCTTTATCGCAATCGAAGCGTAATTGATATCCTTTCCGGGATTTTCAATGCGCTTTTTGTCGCCAATCTCACAGCAGAAGCCGTCGATACCGTAGCCGATCCCGTTTATGAACTTGCGGTCTTTTCCGTTGACAGTCACGGTGGGGAGATCGGTGAGGTATTCGTTTATCTTCACCGGCCCGTCGCCGTACTTATGACCTATATCCGTCAGAAAATCGTTCCCGCTTCCGGTAGCAAAATAGAGAATGTCGCAGTCGGGAAGCTCCCCGCAGTCGTTGACGAAGCGGTTGAGCGTTCCGTCGCCGCCGCATATTACGAGCTTGTCGCCATCCTTTATCCCGCCGAAATAGTCGGGATAGGAGGTGACGGAGGTGATGTCGGTGAAGACGGCTTCGCCGTCGAGTTTTGCGCCGACGGCCTTTGCCTCGTCTGCGCCTTTGCCGTTGCGTGAAAGCGGATTGAATAAAATGTGATAAATCATATTATTTTAGCTCCAAATATCTGAAAAAGTCGTTTTTGAGTATGCTCATATAGTATTTCTGCATATTCGTGACCCTTTTGGTTATGTTCTTTGAATACGCAGAGGGGGTGGTACCTGCCGCATCCCAGTCGATGTTGTCGGCGGGATAGAACTTCGAGCTCTCGTAGTAGCCCGCCCTCGTTATCCATCCCCAGTAGGGTCCGCTGACGCAGTTCATGACGACTATGGGATCGGAGCCCGAAAGGACGTCTGTCCCCGCCATAAGTCTGCTGTCGTAGTCGAGACCGAAGAGGTTTGACACCGTGGGAAGAATGTCGATCGCCGAGCAGGGGGTATCGACCGTGACGGTCTCCTCCATGCTCTTGCACCAAATAATAAGGTTGTTCTTGTATAGCTCGTAATTTTTGGTTATGCCGTCGGCGGGAAGCCCGTAAAGCTCCGAAAGCGAATCCGCAGACATTTCGTAGGGAAAATGATCGGGAGCGAGGACGAAGACGGTATTGTCAAGCGCACCGCCCTCTTCAAGCTGTCTCATAAGCTCTTTGAGCATAAGCTCGACCTCGATTTCACCTGCGACGTACGCCTTGACCTCGTCGAGCTTATATCCGAGATTTTCGACCTCGTTCTGATGTTTTATACACATCGAGTTACCCGACCAGTTGTAGTTGCAGTGACCGCTGATAGACATATAATAGACGTGGAACGGCTGTGCGTCTATGTACTTGCTGACCGTCAGCTTTGCAAGCTCAAAGTCGGATTCAGGCCAGAGCGACTTGCCGTTGGATTTCAGCGACCAGCTGCTTCCGTCTTTGTAGGTGAACTCCTCGATACCCTTATCAAGGATCGTCGTCTTTCTCGTCTTCGGGTCGAGAAGGACCGTTCCGCCCTTTCCGTAATAGGTCTGATAACCGAAAGCGGGATAACCGAGCTCGCGGTTGTAATAATCGTAGCTGTTGGCGTGGAAGGCAAAGGTGTTGTAGCCCTTGTTCATAAGCTGATTGCCGAGTGCAAAGGGGAGCGAAATACCGCCCGAAAGCTTCAGCGCCGTCGCCTTGTTGTAGAACATACCGCTGAGGTTTGCGTACTCTCCGGTCGCCGTCGATCCGCCCCAGCAGGATAAGTAATAGTTATTGAAGACAAAACCGGAGTGCATCATCTCGTAAAGCGTCGGGGTGAGCTCTTTCGTCACAAACTCGCCGCAGAAGCTCTCAAGCGAAATGAAGATGAGGTTCTTGCCCTCAAAAAAGCCCGTGTATTTGTTCTTCTTCGTCGGTGACTGGCCCTTGAAGTATTTGAGCAGGGAGACGATCGTGTCGTCGCCCTTGTTCTTCTCGATAAGAGCGTCAAAGTCAATGTCAAGGACGTTGTCGCCGTAAACGATAGGTCTTTCCGGCTCGTCTGTGCCCGATTCGTCGGGATCCTTCGTATCCTCGCCCTCGGTGTCGGTAGTCGGCGGTATCACGATCTCACCGGGATCTGTTTCGTCTCCGGGAAGATCCTCATTTGAGCCGAATATCGAATAATGTATTCCGACCTTTGAGGAGGTGAGAACACCGAAATACTGCGACGTTATGTTGACCTCGCCGCCTTTGTACGCCTCTTTCGCCTCGGCGTTGGATAAGCGGAGAATAAGCCCGAGGAGAAGCGCAAGGACGAAGGCGATAAGCGCGCGGACCTTAATGTAGTTTGGCACCTTCTTGTACTTCGTATATCTATCTTTGAGCACGAAAAACGCGATAAGCGGCACCGCTATGACTGCGATCTTCGGTATGCTCGTCAGTATCGCAAGGAGCGCTTCGCCGATGTAGTCCTTGAGCTGTCCCGCCATTCCGACGGTCTCCCAGGCGAAATACTGTCTGAAAACCTTATAATATACTATCTGCGCCGCATAGACCAGCGACGTGAGGCCGCTTATCACTCCCATCGTGATCTTCAGCGCCTTCTTGTTGCCGATAAAGGATATTATCAGCGAGAAGAACATTCCGTAGGTAATGCACTGCACCGTGACGAGCAGGAACTGAAAGAACGTCATATCACCGAAGGTGAAAAGACGGGTAAATATCTCCTGCCAGAAAAACGCAACGGTGAAAAACGCCATGGTCACCGTGACGTTTTTTCTGCTCTTTTTCTTGTTTGCCGTGCGTGCGGGCATTTCACCGCCGGTACGGCTGTCGGTATAATTCATTATTTGAATACCCTGTTTATTCCCTTCCCGGTTTTTACGAATGACGCTATGTTCTCGTCAAGCACCGACATCAGTCTCTGTCTCGCTTCTTTCGACGTCCACGCGCAGTGAGGTGTGATAACGCAGTTTTTGCAGGTAAAGAGAGGATTTGAGGGGGACGGCGGCTCCGACGCCATAACGTCAAGTCCCGCACCTGCGACCTTACCCGAAACGAGTGCGTCGTAAAGATCCTTTTCGTTTATGACCGCACCTCTCGACGTGTTGACGATATATACCCCGTCCTTCATACGGGAGATCATATCCGCGTTGACGATACCTCTCGTCACGTCGTTGAGCGGGCAGTTGAATGAAACGAAGTCAGAGGAGGAAAGGAGCGTGTCGAGATCGACGTATTCGATGCCTTCCTCGGTAACTCCCTGCTTGCTTCTGCGATAGCCGAGCACTCTCATACCGAATGCTCCGCATATCCTGCCGAGCTGTCTGCCGATGTTTCCGCAGCCGTAAATACCTATCGTCTTGCCCGCAAGCTCCATGAACTTCAGAGGAGTGTAGTCAAAGCCCTCCTTGCCCGTCCATTTTCCGCTGTGGGACGCTTCGTTGAAAGCGTTAATGTCTGTGACGAGCGAGAAAAGAAGCGCAAAGGCGTGCTGTGCGACCGACATAGTTGAATATCCCGGGACGTTGCAGACCTCAACGCCTCTTCTGCGGCATTCGTCAACGTCGATCATATCGTAGCCGGTGCCGAGAGCCGTAACGTATTTCACGTTTGGGCAGGCGTCAAGCACCGCCGCATTTATGTGCATTCTGTTTGTGAGGACGATGTCGGCGTCGCCGATCCTTTCGATGACGTTTTCCTCCTCGCAGAAAGGATATACCCTATATTCGCCGTAAGCGGCAAGATAGCCCCAGTTCTGTTCGGTTGGGTCAACGGCAAAGCCGTCAAGAACGACTGATTTCATATTTTTCACCTCAGATGGATTTGATCTGCTCCGTCAGCGAAGCCGGGAGCTTTGTTATTAGGAGCGTGCCGCCTATTCCCGCGGTGACGGACTCACCGGCGAGGATAAGAAGTGACAGGATGGGCAGCCCTATATTTATCGTGTAAACGTATTTAAGTATGAGCGGGATGAAGACCGCGTTAAGGATCACCGGCGGGAGGGGTGCGAGATACGTCTTTTTGCGTTTTCCCGCAAGAAAAGTAAGATACGCCGCCACAAGCGTGACAAGACTTCCGAATATTACGTCGGGCAACGCCGCCGCGGTGAGAAGCCCGGATATTATACAGCCGACGAACAGTCCCGGGATCGCGCAGGGGGTGAAAAACGGCAGGACCGTGAGCACCTCCGACAGGCGGATCTGTATAAATCCCTTGTCGAGCCCGACAAGAGAGGAAATATAGGTCAGCACTACGTAGCACGCGGCGACGGTCGCCGCAAATGCGGTCCTGCGCAGACTGACCCCGATTTCAGTTTTCATTTGTTTCTCCGTAGTTTTTTTGATGAGGATGGTTTCGAACTCATTTATAT
>JAGHTD010000275.1 GCA_018065475.1 Candidatus Colimorpha enterica | reverse complement strand
GGCGAGATACGCCTTGATCTCGGTGATCGCGCTGTCGATACGGGCAAGGAGTGAGCCGTATCTCATATCCATAATATCCCAGCCGAGCGCCTTGTACTGGTCAAACCAGTTCTTCATGTGGACATCGCGGAGATCCGAAACGCGCTTGAACAGATCGGGAAGCACGTTTTCGGCGATGTTTCTGAGCTCCGTTTTGTCGCCTGCCTTGTAGGCGGCGGTGAGCTTCAGACCGATCTCCGACTTTACGGCAAGGACGTTTGCGACGTGGCGGTTGTATTCAAACATTCCGTTGAAGTCGCCGTTGCGCTTCTCCGCCTCTGCGAGCTTCTTTTCAAGTGCCTCGTAGTGAGCGTTGAGAGCTACGCCTTCGATGTTCTTGTCGAAAAGTCCGGTGAGGACGTCCTGCCACATAAGGTACTTTGCGGAGTTGAAATCTGCGTCAAGCTCTCTTCCGACGGTGTCGGGAGTGCGGTCGAGGTCTTCAAGAAGGTCGAAATCGCTTACGTTTCCGCCCGTGCAGAACCTGAAACGCTTTGCGAACTTGTCGTAGTCGATCTTGTCGGCATACTGATGCTCTGCGTAGAGCTGACAGCCGATGAGGGTGGTGTTGATGAGGCACTCGGTGCCGTTGTCACCCCAGGTAGTCATGAACACTCTGTCGATACCGAGCTTCTTGCAGGCGTTGAGCGCGCTCTCGGTGGTGACGACTGTCTTCTTGTATCTGAGACCGAAGCCCGTCCATGTCCATATACCTCCGGCGAAGATGACCTTGTCGGAAAGCTCCTTGTGACTGCGGACGAGCTTCTCGTATTCTTCCTGCTTGTTGTGGTAGTAATCCCAGTAGATGCAGGACATCTTTTCGGGCACCATAGCCCTCGTTGCCTCGGGAACGGGGGTGTCGAACTGATAGTAGCCCTTGCTTCCGAAGGTGCGGTAGTACATATCGTCCCACATCATCGGCTCGAGACCGAGCTTTTCGGTGATCTCATAGACCTTTGCGAGGTGTTCCTTCATCATAAGGGAGGGATCGGTGTAGCCGTGCTTGTCGAGATACTTTCCTCTGCCGAGCTTCCACGCCTCGTCCATACCGATATGGATCTTCTTCGTCCTGAAGGGGCGGGATGCGGCGCGGATAAGGTCCTCGACGAACTTGTACGTCTCCTCTTCTCCTACCATAAGGCAGGCCTCGTAATCGCGGAAACCGTGAAAGACCTTCCAACGGAGGGGCTGAGGCATGTGGGCGAGCGTCTGGATGCAGGGGATCATTTCGATACCGAGCGAATCGGCGTAAGCGTCAAGCTCTCTCATATCCTCCTCGGAATAGCGGGCGCGCATATAACCGAAATAAGGACGCTCCTTTACCTCGTAGCTGTCCTCGCAGTAAACCATGAGTGTGTTGAGTCCCATGAGAGCGAGCGATCTTATGATCTTTTTAAGCGACTTCACGTTGATGACGGAGTTTCCCTGCGAAACGTCGAACATCGGGCCGTTCATAGTGAAATATGACGGCTCAGAGACCGAGAACTCCTTTTCGCCTGCGCCAAGATGTTCGATGACGAGACCGAGGGCGCGGAAGAAATGGTTTCTTGCGCCGTAGGTGACGGTGATATCCTTGCCGTCGCATACGACGTCGATCGCTCCGCCGTCCTTCTTTACTGCTTTCAGCGTATAGTCGCCGTTTTTGTCTTCGGAAATGCCGAGCTGGGGAGAGAGGGCGGAGATACCTTCGGTCAGACCTTCAAGATCTCCGGTGAATGAAATCCGGTACATAATATATCCTTCTTTCGATACGTTATTTGTGTAAATAATTATACCATCTTCGCATAAATAATGCAAGTGGTATTTTGCAGGAACAGACCGAAAAAACTGCAAAATACTCCGTACCCGCTTTTTTGTGGAGGATGAAAGCGGACGGAACGGAGAAGGGGCAGTATCCTTCATTATTATAATATAAGTGCCTCGACGGTGCGGTGAAGAGCGGAAATGCGCGCCCGGATGGCGGGCTGATCGGCACAACGTGATGAGTTTTTTGCATAATATGCCGTGCGATTATTCGTCAAGATGGCTGAAAATAGCCGAAAGCGGGGCGAAAATGCCGTGGAAAATGAAAAAATAAGGCAAAATTGCAAATTATCACTTGACAATATTGATTTGTTGAGATATAATAGTACCGTATCAAATTTTTTTTATGAAAGGAAAAAAATATGACAAGCAAACTTACAAAAATCCTTGCGATGGCGCTTGCTCTTGTTATGGTTGTTGCAGTTTTCGCATCCTGCGCTAAAGATCCCGTGATCGGCGACGATACGACGGCAGCAGGAACCAACCCCGACGACGGTCCTAAGGGCTACGTTGACGACGGCAAGACCTACTCCTATCGTATGGGTCCGTCTGACCTTCCCGAATCCTGGAACGTTCAGACATATCAGTCCAACACATCCACCTATGTCCTTGATTACTCGAGCGATGCTCTTTACACCTTCGAGTACAATGACAACTACGACGGATACAAGATCGTTCCGTCCATGGCTGCCGATTACCCCGTTGACGTAACGAAAGATTACGTCGGCAAGTTCGGAATCGCAGAAGGCGAAGAGAACAAGGCGTACAAGATCGCTCTTAAGACAAACCTTAAGTTCGATTACGGCGAAGTCCTCAACGCTAAGTCCTTCGTTGACTCCATGAAGCTCCTTCTCAATCCTGAAGCAGCTAACTTCCGTGCCGACAACGTTTACGCTTCCGGCAACCTCAAGATCTACGGTTCCGAGGAGTACGTAAAGCAGGGTTCCACCACAATGGAAGACTGCACGGGCGGCGCAGGTGTCGGATCCGGCAAGTACACCGGTTGGAACTTCGGTGACACCGGTGCGGAAATCCCCGCAGACCTCGCTGACAATGTATTCTTCGATCTTCTCAACTGCTACGTCAACAAGGGTTGGGCTGGTCAGTCCACCGCTGAAGACGTTGCGGCTCTCTTCAGCAAATACACCGGTATCGCTGCTGAAGACCTTCTCGCTATGGACGGCAAGTCCCTTTCCGAGATCCGTGCTGACGAAGCTATGATGGCTAACCTCCAGGTTCTCCTTTATGACTTCTGGTGCACCGATCCCGAAGAGCCTTGGGGCTTCTTCTGCTACAAGAACGTTTGGGAAGCATACGACTTCGCAAACGTCGGCTTCTTCGCTCTTGACGACAACACTCTCGTAATTGTTCTTAAGAACGCTATGGAAGACAACTTCTATCTCCGTTATGAACTCTGCACGAGCTTCTTCCTTGTATATGCTCCTCTTTATGAGCAGCTTATCACCAAGGACAACGGCGTATACGCAAACACCTACGGTACTTCCGTTGACACTTACGTAGGCTTTGGTCCCTACAAGCTCACATCCTACACCGAGGGTGCTGAGATCGTTCTCGAAAGAAACCTCAACTGGCACGGCTACACTCCCGAAGAGTACGTAGAAGGCACATACATGACCGACCGCGTAACATACAAGAAGGTTGCCGACAACGCAACCCGTCTTGAGATGTTCCTCAAGTGTGAAATCGATTCCTACGGCCTCCAGACCGAGGATATGGAAGACTACATCGGCTCCGAGTACACCTACTTCGATGACTCCGAGTCCACATGGTACCTCGCACTCAATCCTCAGGAAGCTAAGCTTACCGAGACCGCTGCTGCCGCAACTCCTCTTACTGCCGGCAACACCGTTATCAAGACTCCTCTCTGCATCGAGGAGTTCCGTTCCGCACTCAGTTACTCCCTCGACCGTCAGTCCTTCAACAAGACTCTCAGCCCGACATCCGGCGTAGCTAAGGCACTTCTCTCCAACATGATCATCGCTGATCCCGAGACCGGTATGTCCTACCGTTCTCTCGACGTTGCTAAGGATGCTATCCTTAACTTCTGGGGTCTCGCTGACAAGTGGGGCGAGGGCAAGGAATACGCAACCCGTGACGACGCTATCGATTCCATCACCGGTTACGATCCCGAAGGCGCTAAGGTCCTCTTCGACAAGGCATACGACAAGGCAGTCGAGCTCGGTTACATCACCGAGGCTATGATCGCCGACGGCAAGTGGGAAGTCCAGATCATCATCGGACGTCCTTCTGAAGGCAACTACTACACCAAGGGTTACGAATTCCTCTCCGCTTGCTGGACAGAGGCAGTAAAGGGCACGAAGTTTGAGGGTCACCTCACGTTCGTTCAGTCCCAGGTTCTTGGTTCCACCTCCTTCGGTACGTACCTCAGAGAGGGTAACATCGACCTCCTCTTCGGTGTCGGCTACGGCGGATCCATGTTCGATCCTTACTCCATGATGGATTGCTTCACCGGTTCTCTCCAGTATGACCCCTTCACCGACAAGAAGACTGTTATGCTTGACATCGCGCTCGAGGGCAAGACTCTCCGTGCATCCCTCTATGACTGGGTATCCGAGTGTCTCCAGGGCAACAAGATCACAGCTACAGTCGTTGGCGCTGACGGCAACGCTACTTCCGAGACCGTCGAGATCTCCGCTGGTACAAGTGATCCTTCCGAGAGAAGAACCACCATCCTCGCAGCAGCTGAGACCAAGGTTATGACGCTTGCTAACATCTTCCCGATCCAGACAGACGCTTCCGCATCCCTCAGATGTATGAGAGTCAACTACAAGACCGAAGATTACATCCTCGGTATGGGCCGTGGCGGTGTCGAGTGGTACACCTACTCCATGACCGACGACGAGTTCGTCAACTACGCTAAGGGCCAGGAAAACGGCGTCCTCAACTACAAATAATAGCTCTGTAAAGTGCTGATTAGGATAAGACCGCAGGGCATTGCCCTGCTGTCTTATCTTGCGTATTACTAGATTTTTTGCATTTTTCTCAAAAAAAGCATATTGCGGCTTTTTTCGAGAAAAGTATAAAACCAAATCATTTAAGGAGAGAAAAATGTATCTTTTTAAATACATAATGAAGCGTATCGGCCTTATGCTGATGACGTTCTTCGTGATAGTGACGATGTGCTTTATCCTCGTCAAGCTCCTCCCGAACACGCCCGCCGCGCAGTTCGGTAAGGATATGGCGCTTATTTTGAAGCGCCGTGAGCTTCTCGGCTACGATCTTCCTATCCTTCAGCAGTACGGAAGATTTCTGAAGTACGCTTTCAAGGGCAACTTCGGTATCGGAGAAACATACAAGCTCGGCAACGAGGTATGGACGGTATTCAAGAACCGTCTCCCCTACACGATGTGCCTCAACCTCGTAACGATCTCTTTCTCTATCCCTCTCGGACTTCTTCTCGGTATTTTCGCCGCTCTTAAGAAGAACAAGTGGGAAGACCACGTAATATCCACGGGTGTCATGATCTTCGTATCTGTCCCCTCTTTCGTTTACGCTTTCCTCGTACAGTACATCCTTTACTTCAAACTCGGATGGTCGAGCGCAACGGTCGACGTTTCGGCAGGTGCGTGGAGCTGGACGTTCGTCAAGTCGGCGATCCCCGCTGTCATCTCCATGTCCTTCGGTACCATTGCAGGATTTGCGAGATATACGAGAGCCGAGCTTACCGAGGTCCTCACGAGCGAGATCATGCTTCTTGCCCGTACCAAGGGTCTTACGAGATCGCAGGCAACCTTCCGTCACGCTCTCCGTAACTCCATGGTGCCGATCTTCCCGATGATCCTCGGTGAGTTCATCTCCATCATGTCGGGCTCTCTCATCATCGAGCAGATATTCACTATCCCCGGCGTTGGCGAGCTTTACATCGGTTCCATTCAGGCACAGCCCGCGCCCGACTACAACTTCTTTATGCTTCTTACTATCTTCTATACGTTCATCGGACTTGCCGCAGGTATCGTAATAGATATCAGCTACGGTATCATTGACCCGAGAATCAGAATGGGGGCGAAATAATAATGGAAAATAAAACCGATATTATGAACATCCCCGCCGATCAGTTCGTCATTGCCGACAAAGAGGGCTACATCCACGACGTAAAGCTCGAAACGAAGCCCGTCGGCTATTTCAGAGACGCTTTCCGCCGTTTCAAGAAGAATAAGTCTTCCGTCGTTGCGGCGATCATCATCATTATTCTCGTCCTTTTCGCCATCATCGGCCCGTTCCTCGTCCACGGCAACTATCACGACGCTTACGTGTCGAGCACGGCACTCGTAAATTACAAGTACCTCATCCCCAAGGTCTCCTTCCTTGAAGGAACCGGCATCTGGGACGGCACAAAGACCGAAGAGATCTCCGACAACAAGTACAATATGTACCGTGCGATGGAGATCGAGCTCGGCTATCCCGCTATGACCGATATTCTTTCCGAAAGAGTTCAGAAGGACGTTTTCGGAAAGGAAACTAAGCTTTACAAGGTCCGCACCGACTCCTATCATTCTCAGACGATAATCACGATGACTCTGACGAGCCAGATGTATCAGGATATCCTCAAATGGCAGGATGAGACCGGTCTTCAGGTCATCCTCCCGAGAAGTAATTCCCAGGGATACGACCTCAACCCGAGCTGCTGGTTCGTTGCCGACAAGAAGGGCAACGCCAAGCTCGACGCCAACGGCAACTTCGTTCCCGACTACTTCACGACCGGTGAGGACGATTACACCTCGTCCGTGCGTCTCGATTCCGACCCCGGAAAGACAGACCCCAACGCCGCAAACCGTTACCGTTACGCTCAGCGTACCGGTACTGCCGAGACCGGCTACAACTACGTCGTAAGACTTCATCCCTTCAACTACTTCCAGTATATGTTCGGATTTGAACCCTGCTTCATCTTCGGTACCGACGGAAGCGGTTACGATATTTTCGACCGTCTCTCCAACGGTGCGCGTTTCTCCTTCCTGCTTGCTATCGTCGTTTCCGCGATCAACCTCACGATCGGCGCAATTTACGGCGCTATCGAGGGTTATTACGGCGGCGCAGTCGATATGATCATGGAGCGTATTTCGGATATCCTTTCCGGCGTTCCTTTCACCGTCGTCACCGTCCTTTTCAGCCTGCATTTGTCAAGTAAAGTCGGCATTGTGCCGTCGCTGCTGTTTGCGTTCGTCATGACGGGATGGATAGGAATGGCAAGTAACGTGCGTATGCAGTTCTACCGTTTCAAGAACCAGGAGTACGTCCTTTCAGCAAGGACGCTCGGCGCATCCGACCTCAGAATTATGTTCAAACACATATTCCCCAACTCCCTCGGCACTATCATCACGAGCTGCGTCCTCGTCATCCCCGGCGTTATCTTCAGCGAGACTTCGCTCACATACCTGGGTATCGTCAACCTCGGAAGCGCAAGACTGTCTTCAATCGGTTCTATGCTTTCCGCAGGTCAGGGCTGTATGACGACCGCTCCGCACGTCATCCTTTTCCCTGCCGTTTTCATCGCACTTCTCGAGATCAGCTTCAACCTCTTCGGTAACGGTCTCCGCGATGCGTTCAACCCGTCACTGCGCGGTTCGGAGGATTGATCATGGAAAAGAAACTTGAAGTAAAGAATCTTAAAATATCATTCCGTACGCCCGGCGGTAAGGTCCAGGCGGTCAGAGACATCAGCTTTGACCTTTACAAGGGCGAAACGCTCGCTATCGTCGGCGAATCCGGAAGCGGAAAATCCGTCACAAACCGTGCTATAATCGGTATCCTCGCCGGAAACTCCATCGTTGAAGGCGGAGAGATCATATACGACGGTCAGGACCTTCTCAAGGTCACGGAGGAAGAGTTCCACAAGCTCCGCGGCGACAAGATCGCCATGATCTTCCAGGACCCTATGTCCTCCCTCAACCCGATCATGCGTGTCGGCAAGCAGCTCACGGAAGCTATGCTTCTCAAGGGCAAGG
>JAGHTD010000334.1 GCA_018065475.1 Candidatus Colimorpha enterica | reverse complement strand
CTTCTATCCTGCGCACGGCGTCGGAATGTCCCTGGCTGACGCCTCTGCCCCAGAATGTATAGCTTTCGCCGTCGGGGAGGACTGCGCTTCCGTAGAGGCGGGCAAGCGAGAAGAGACCGGGATCCCAGCCGCCCGAAATGACGGCGGCGTTCCCGCCCTTCTTTGCCGCTTCATCGACCTTTCCGAAATGCTCCGGGATGTGGTGGTGGTTGTCGAAGCTGTCAACGCCGCTGAACTGTTCGGCGAGAAAGGGGGTCATGACCGGGAGATCGGTCGCGCTTCCTCCGCATATCACCATGACGTCGATCTTCCCCACGAAGTCATCGACCGTCGAAGCGGAAAAGACGGGTGCGCCCGTCAGCGTCGCCACCGTCTTCGGATCGCGTCTTGTGAAAACGCCGACAAGCTCGGCGTCGGAGCTGTTCTTTACCGCAAGCTCGACACCTCTGCCGAGGTTGCCGTAGCCGTATATTCCGATTTTCATCATTCTATCATCGCCTTCATATCGTAAAGTCCGTTCGGCTTGCCTATAATGAACTCGGCGGCGGCGAGAGCGCCTTCGGCGAAGAGCGCACGGCTGAACGCCTCGTGTTTGAGGGTTATGCACTGGTTGTCGGTGCAGACCCTGACCTCGTGTATGCCGACGATATTGCCCATTCTCACCGAGGAAATGCCGATCTCGTTCTCCTCACGCTTGCCGAAACCGCTTCTTCCGCAGTTGACGGTCAGCTCGGGTCTTACTTCCCTTATTCCCTCCGCGATAGAGAGCGCGGTGCCGGAGGGGGCATCGACCTTGCGGACGTGGTGCGTCTCGATTATCTCGATGTCCGCGCCCTTCATTACCTCGGCGGTCTTTTTCGCAAGCCCGATCAGCAGGGCGACGCCGAGACTGAAATTGGATGCGAAAAAGAGGGGGATCTTCTCCGACGCCTGCTTTATGAGCGCCTTTTCCTCATCCGTCTGTCCCGTGGTGGCGAGGACGAGGGGGAGTGAGTGCACAACGGCATAGTCAAGAAGCTCCGCCGTCACCGAGTGGTGGGAGAAATCGACGATGACGTCGCCGTCGGCGGGGGCGGCTGCATAGTCCGAAGCCGTCGGGATGTTCCCGTCATAGCCCATTTTGTCAATTCCCATTGATATTATGGCGTTTCTCACGCCTTTTTCGGCGAGGGCAAGCACTTCTCTGCCCATGTGGCCGCCGATACCGGATAAAATTATCTTCATTTTACAAGTCCCTTTTCCTTCATAAGACCGCGAAGCACCGCGGCGTGCGCCTCCTCCATTTCGGTGAGGGGAAGGCGGAGGAAGTTCTTGCAGAAGCCCATTTCGGACATCGCGTACTTGACGGGGATGGGATTGACCTCGCTGAACAGAGCGTTGATGAGCGGGAGGTAATCAAGCTGCATTTTTGCCGCCTCGTAGGTGCTGCCGTCGAGCATGAGACGGCACATCTTCGCCGTCTCTGCGGGGGCGACGTTTGAAAGCACCGAGATGACGCCCATTCCGCCGAGGGACATTATCGGTACGATCTGATCGTCGTTGCCGGAATAGATCGCAAGACGGTTCCCGACAAGGGCAAAGGTCTCCGCAATCTTCGAGATGTTGCCGTTTGCCTCCTTGATACCGACGATATTCGGATGCTCCGAGAGAGCGAGATAGGTCTTCGGCTCGATCCCGACTCCGGTGCGGGAGGGGACGTTGTAGAGGATCAGCGGCTTGTCGGAAGCGTCGGCTATCGTCTCATACATTCTGATCAGCCCGTTCTGCGTCGCCTTGTTGTAGTAGGGGGTGACGACGAGCATACCGTCACAGCCGACGGAGCAGGCGTATTTCGTCAGCTCGACGGCGTAAGCGGTGTCGTTTGAGCCCGTTCCGGCTATGATCGGCACTCTGCCGCCCGCCTTTTCGACGGAATATTTAAGCACCGCCTTGTGTTCATCGTCGGTGAGGGTGGAACCCTCGCCCGTCGTTCCGGCGATGACGAGGGCGTTTATGCCTTCCCCGATCTGCCAGTCGATGAGCTTTCCGAGCTGGGCGTAGTTGACGCCGTTTTCGTCAAGAGGTGTGATGAGGGCGGTCGCCGCTCCTTTGAATAACGTTTTTTTCATGGTATTTTTTCTCCTTGGAATTGGGTGTGATTTTTTGTGTGATCAGTGGTGATTGTGCTTCGGCGTGTGTTCGGGTGTCCGGCTCTATCCCGGGGGCGTGCTAACTTCGAGGAGCAGACACGCTGTCAACCTTCCTCCAGGAGATGTGTTCACTTCACGGTGAGGCAGGAACGGTTGACCTTCCTCCGGGAGGAAGGTGTCGCCGTAGGCGACGAAAGGAGCTCGCGGTATAAACAGTTCAGTTTCGTAAAATATAGAAACGAAATGTAATTGTCAGTATATCTTTCATCGGTGAAGATTTACTTCAAATAGAGCGATCGCCGGGCTCCTCCACCGCTACGCGGAGCCCCCTCCCGGAGGGAGCTGGACGGCGGCGATCAGCTCTCATTCTGAATAAAGTCAGCAAGAGCCGTCAGTCAGCAGGCGGGAGGAGCAAGCCCCTCCCCTACGACGTAGCCGGATAATTATTGCGGATTTCATTGAGCGGGACGTCTGGGGGCCGTCCCCTACGGAAAATCTTCAATCCCGACACATCAATAAGCTCAGGCGGACACTTGAAAAAAGCCGATAGCTTTTCCCCATCCGTCCCTTATCTGATAAAATCCGTTTTCGGGGTGGCTCTGCCGACCCGAAAACTCCTTCAAGGCGAACGAAGGTGAGCCCCTGCGCGGAGAGGAGCCGCAAAAACGCAGTTTTTGCACGGCGGGGATAGGCGCAGGCGTCACTTGAAAAGCTACCGGCTTTTCAAGTGGGTTAAGAAAAGCCGACCGTGGAATGCGGTCGGCTGATAAATCGGTAAAATTACACCCTGCGGGGGTGTCACCAATACATAGCTCTCCGCGTAAGCGACAGTCACACGGATATTCTCCGTATGCCCAGGGGAGGGCGCATTCCTCTCCTTCGGCGGTGTCCCTTTCGGATCGCCAACGGCTTTTGCCTGCCTTTGACGGACGATCCTACTGATGATTCCCGCGCCTCTATCATTTGATTATATCTTGTATTATTCATAATATCACATTTTCGGCACTTTGTCAAGTCCAAAAACGCAAAAAATGAATATTTTTATCTTTCAACTTGCAAAAATCACTTTCTGCGGGGTTTGAGAGCGGCGTAAAGTGCCACGGCGAGAGCCATTACGGTGAGGACAGCCATCGGAATGATCTTCATAAGCTCCGCCGTCTTCGATCCTGGCTCGGTGACGTCGGGGTCGGTTTTCGGGTGAGCCGTCGTTTCGCCGTCGGTAGTCCCGGCGGTCGTTCCCGCGGTCGTTCCGTCGTCCGGCTTATCCGTCGCGGTGGTGATCTCCGCCGTAGTTTCTTCGGGTTTTTCAGTCCCGGTGGTGATCTCTGTCGTGATTTCGGTCGTTTCTTCTGCCGTGGTGGTTTCTTCCGTCACGGTAGTGTCCGTCCCGGAGCTTTGGATCGCTTCGAGGTAACAGCCGTATATAGCCCTGTGTCCCGCCGAGGTGGGATGAGGATCGAGCTTTTCGCGCGTCAGCTCGCTGAACTGCGTCGCTTTTCCCGCTTTCAGCCACGACGGCCCGCCGTTTTTGTCGAACTCCGCCTTGACCTCAACGACCTTTACCCCGTGCTTCGCCGCCTGCTTGCGGAGGAAGACGTTGTAGCGGTCTATCACCTTGTTTCCGATGTCGGCGATATTGCCGACACCCTCAACGGTGATGTCCCAGAACATAAAGGGATTGTAGAGCGTCTCCGCGTATATCTCCGCGTCGGGCGCCTTTTTCTTTATCAGCCCGAAGGCGGTGTCGAGAAGCCCGTCTGTCGATTGAAGGATCTTCTCTATCGACGCCTCGAAATTGCCCACGGCGTTCGGGTCCTCTATCATCGCGGCGAAGGAGCGGAGGAAGTTGTTTCCGCCTATCGAAATGCAGATATATTTCGCCGTCTTCGCCTCGGACGCGAACCTTTCGCCGTTCGCCGTCATTATGAGGTCGTTTATCGTGTCGCCGTCAACGGCGATGTTGACCTGTTCGAGTTTAAGAGCCGATGCGAGGAGCGTCGCCCAGCTTTCCTTCGACTTCGGATCGCCCCAACTGCTGTAATCGGGGAGCCCGTAGCCGGTGGCTATCGAGTCGCCGAGGACGAGCAGGGTATTTCGTTCATCCTTTGCGGAAACGGGGAGTGCGGACAGTATCAGCAGGGCGGAGAGAGCCATCGCCGCTATGGTTTTCAGCGTCATATCACTTCATCCTTTCGTCGTAGTGCGCGCGCTCGCCGCCTATGAACTTCGGGCGGGTGCGGGCGCAGATTATCGGTGCCTTGCCTATCTTCTTCACTCCGAGACGGACGGGAACGGCGACCTTTTTCAGGTGCATACCGATAAGCGTTCCGCCTATGTCTATCCCGGCGTCCGCCTTGATCTCCTCGACGGCAACGGGATCGGAAAATCTCCCGTAGCAGGCGGTGGCGAACGAGCCGCCCGCCTTCGGCTGAGGAACGACGTTGACTATCTCCTGCCCGGGGACTGCCGCCCTTTCGATGATTATCGCGCGGTTGAGGTGCTCACAGCACTGTGCGGCGAGGAAGATACCGAGAGGGGAAAGGACGGACAGAATACCGTCGCATATCGCCTCTCCGACCTCGGGGACGGAATAGGAGCCGACCTTTTCGCCGAGCGTCTCGGAGGTCGAACAGCCGACGACGAGAATGTCACCCTTTTTCAGCCCCGCGGCATCGACGAGCTCCTTCACCGCCTTCAAGGCGTCGTTTCTGATCTTGTTTACAAGTTTTTTGTCTTCGATTTCGTGTACGGTTCCTGCCATGGTTTTTTCCTCCGTTTTTTCTTCGCCTCCGGGCGGTCTGACCGGTAGGTCATAGGGTTTGATTTTTGATTCTGATATCAAGCGATCGGGAGCGT
The DNA here is from genome assembly GCA_018065475.1 of Candidatus Colimorpha enterica. GTDB lineage: Bacteria > Bacillota > Clostridia > Oscillospirales > CAG-272 > Colimorpha_A > Colimorpha_A enterica. Next base: position 1,587 of record JAGHTD010000334.1, on the reverse strand, counting down.
CTCCGACACCGCCCGGGCATCCGAAGTGGCATCGTATAACACGGGGCGGTCTTTTGATTTTCAATATTCATATTCTCGTCCTCCCGCCGGCTCTTTTTCGGTTATGGAAATGGTTTTAATTTTATATTATTAGGTAAGTAATAATTATTGTCCACTTTCCTCCACCAGTCATCCGGTGAATTTGTTGATGTAATGATCCGTTTGTTTGGCAATTTTGCATTCTCGCTTTTAAGAATAATTGCCACATGAATGGCGTTCAATATATCTTCGACATAAGTTGGGTTCGGATTGCTTCCAAGATCAAATAATTTGTCTATGATAAAACTAACGGGAACTATGTGTTCTGTGATAAAGATGGAGTTGAACTTGATCTTAGCATTTGGTGAAATGTTCTTGGGTACAATTGTCTTGCCATTTCCGACGCATGTATTAACATTCATTGATTTTGAAAGCTTATCACATTTAAACGTCTCCTCATATCTGAAAAAGCGAAAATCAGCGCTGGTCAAACTGCCCCATAATTTCTCGGCTTCCTCAGAAATGTGATAATTATCTTTCGGTAACACATATAGTCTCAACATTTGGTTCAAAATATATTTATCGCCAAACATCCCAAAAGGTTGTATTGGTTGGAATGTTGTTTTGTTATAGACATCGCCGAATTTATTTTCGACAAGCTTTCCATTGGCATCTTTACGCAAAGAGCTTACCAGTTTGATTATACAGTTTATATATTCTGTTTTATTCATATTCTAAACTTTCCTCCAAAAAAACTGAGAAAGAGGAGTCAAGAAGTTTTCTCTTGACTTGCGTTTCTTATCCAAAGCAGTCGGTAGATCGTGGAGATGCAAGTATCGTAGCTTTCTTCTCTAAAAGGGATGGCGAGCGAAGTGCGTAAATGCGCCTGCCCCCTACGGGTAGCCATATCATTTCCTTCATTTTCGTCAACAGCACGGGCGGTTTATGGGGGGTCGAGGGGCGGGCTGGTGAAGCCCCCTCGCAGGGGTGGGGTTGGGAGGCGGCATTGAGCCCCTCCCAACGAATCTTTGGTGACTTTCTTTTCGACAAGAAAGTTACCGCCGTCCGCGGAGGACATTTGTTTTATGGCTTTCCGTAGGAAAGGCTACAAGGATTTTTTGTTATACGATAGTATATTGCTTTACGAACAACCCTTCCACCGCTCCGCGGTCCCCCTCCCCTTACACAGGGGAGGCTACACGTAGCTGCCCTCCCCTACGAGGAGTATACCGTTTTTCCTCTTCAATACGTCTTCCCGCGAAGCGTTCGGAAGTTCTTGTCGAGTTTCCGCAGGAAACTCTTGCTTCATTTCAGGAAGCGGGTCATTTTCCCTCTTCTTCGAGCTTTTTTGCCGCTTCGGCGCGTTCTTTGCACATTTTCTTCCAGCTCGGGAGAGACGGGATCATTTCGGCGAGCTTCGCCATGATCGTCGGTATCTCTATCTTCTGCGGGCAGATCTGCTCACACGCGCCGCATCCGACACAGCTGAGCGGGCCCTTGTCCTCCATATCCTCAAGCCGCATGGAGGGCGTGAGAGTGCCTCCTCCGAACTGAATGTCGTTATATATC
>JAGHTD010000046.1 GCA_018065475.1 Candidatus Colimorpha enterica | reverse complement strand
GTACCGAGAGCATACCGAAGGCGGACAAGATCGTCGGCCCCGGAAACGCCTTCGTTGCGGAGGCGAAAAGGCAGGTTTACGGCCTCGTCGATATCGATATGATCGCGGGACCGAGCGAGATAATGATCGTCGCTGACGGCATGACCGATCCCGCATTTGCGGCGGCGGATCTCCTTTCTCAGGCGGAGCACGACAGGATGGCAAGCGCTGTCCTTGTGACGGATTCGGAGCAGCTTGCGTTCAAAGTCTCGATAGAGGTGGAAAAACAGCTCTCAATGCTCGAGCGCAGGGAGATAGCCAAGGCGTCCATCGAGGCAAACGGCAAGATCATAGTGACCGAAAGCATAGAAGAGGCGATAGAGATCGCAAACGAGATAGCACCCGAGCATCTTGAGCTCTGCGTCGATTCGCCGTTTGACTACCTCGACAGAATAAAGAACGCGGGCTCCGTCTTCCTCGGAAGGAACTGCCCCGAAGCTCTCGGAGACTACCTTGCGGGTCCCTACCACACTCTTCCGACAAGCGGAACGGCAAGGTTCTCAAGCCCTCTCTCGGTCGATGACTTCGTGAAGAAAATGCAATATACCTACTACACCTCCGACGCTCTCGACAGGGTGGCCAACGACATCGACGTATTTGCGAGAAAAGAGGGGCTGACCGCTCACGCAAGAAGCGCGATGATAAGATACGAAAAAGGAAGAAAAAAGAAATGAGCCGCTTTTTCAGCGAAAAATACAGCGCTCTCGTCCCGTACGTGCCGGGAGAACAGCCGCAGAACAGAAAATACAACAAACTGAACACAAACGAGTCGCCTTTTCCGCCGTCCCCGTACGCCCTTAAGCTCGGCAGGGAAGCGGCGGGAGACTGTCAGCTTTATTCCGACCCCGATTGCAGACAGTTAAGAGCCGTTGCCTCCGAAAAGCTCGGAGTCGGTGAAAACGAGATTGTCTTCGTCAACGGCTCCGACGAGATACTCAATTTTGCGTTCATGGCGTTCTGCGACAAGGATCATCCTGCTATCTTCCCAAATATATCCTACGGTTTCTATCCCGTTTTCGCGCAGATCAACAACGTCCCGTACAGGGAGATCCCGCTGAGGGAAGACCTCACGGTCAACGTTGACGACTACATAGGTGTCGAGGGCAACGTATTCATAGCAAATCCAAACGCCCCGACGGGCATCGCCCTGCCTCTTTCGGACATCGAGCGGATAGTAGCGGGCAACCTTGACAGGGTGGTCGTTGTGGACGAGGCGTACGTCGATTTCGGAGCCGAAAGCGCAGTGTGCCTCGTGAAGAAATACGACAACCTCCTCGTGACGCAGACCTTTTCAAAGTCGCGCAGTCTCGCGGGTGCGCGTCTCGGCTTCGGCATAGGAAACGAGAAGCTCATCGCCGACATCAACACGATAAGATTTTCGACAAATCCCTACAATATCAACAAGGTCACCGAAAAAATGGGTATCGGCGCGCTCTGCGACGAGGACTATTTCAGAGCAAACTGCGAAACGATCATAAAGACGAGAGAATACACCGCCGAAAAGCTGAAATCCCTCGGCTTTGAGATGACAGACTCGAAGGCAAACTTTCTTTTCGCAAAGCATAAGAAGGCAAAGGGCGGGGATATTTACGTCGAGGTGAAGGAGAGAGGCGTCCTCGTACGCCATTTCGGCAAGCCGCTTATAGACGATTATCTGAGAATAACGATAGGGAGCCGTGAGCAGATGGACGCCCTTATCGCGGAACTGGAGAAAATACTTTGAGAAACACCGAAATTAAAAGAAAAACCGCCGAGACGGACATCACGCTCCGCCTTGAGCTTGACGGCGGCGGAAAGAGCAATATCGACACGGGCTGCGGTTTTCTTGACCACATGCTGACGCTTTTTGCCTCTCACGGGAGATTCGATCTTGACGTGGAATGCAACGGCGACACCGAGGTCGACTACCACCACACTGTCGAGGATATAGGGATAGTGCTCGGCAAGGCGTTTGCCGACTGCCTCGGCGACAAAAAGGGGATAAAGCGTTACGGCGACACCGTCCTCCCTATGGATGAGGCGCTGATAATGACCGCCGTCGATTTTTCCGGCAGGGACTATCTCGGATATTTTCTCGATATTCCCACCGAGAAGGTCGGTGACTTCGATACGGAGCTCGTCGAGGAGTTCTGGCTCGGGTTCGTCCGTCAGGCGGGCTGTGCTCTCCATATAAGACAGCTGTCGGGCAGAAACTCTCACCACATCATCGAAGGCACGTTCAAGTCTGCGGCGAGAAGTCTGAGAGAAGCGGTCTCGATCGACGAAAGATACAGAAACGAAATACCGTCAACGAAGGGAATGTTATGATCGCGATTATTGACTACGGAGTGGGAAATCTTTTCTCGCTCAGATGTTCGTTCGGCGCGATTGGCGCGGAGGCGGAAGTCACGGCTGACGAGAAGGTGATCTCCTCGGCAGACGGTATTCTGCTTCCGGGTGTCGGCGCTTTTGCCGACGCCGCCGAAAAGCTCCGCCGGAGCGGGATGGACAGAGTGATAAAAGAGCAGGTAAAGCGCGGGAAGCCCCTTCTCGGTATATGCCTCGGAATGCAGCTCCTGTTCGACAGAAGCTACGAGTACGGCGAGCACGAAGGGTTGGGGCTGATAAAAGGAAATATCCGTCCCCTCTCTGACGTTCTTTCCGCAGGGGTGAAAATACCGCAGATGGGATGGAACTCGCTTTCCTTCGTCGGTGAGAAAAACACGCTTTTCAGATACCTCAACGAGGGCGATCACGTTTATTTCGTCCATTCGTACTACGCGGCAGACTGCGACGAAAACGTCACGGCGGTGACGGAGTATTACGCAAAGGTCACGGCCGCGGCGGCAAAGGACAATATTTACGGCTGTCAGTTCCACCCGGAAAGGAGCGGAAAAACGGGGCTTAACGTGCTCCGTGCCTTCTGCGAGATAGCGGAGGAAAAAAGATGATCATATTTCCCGCGATAGATTTATACGAAGGCAAAGCGGTCAGACTTTTCAAGGGCGATTACGCGCAGAAGACCGTTTACAGCGAGGACCCGCTCTCGGTCGCGTACGATTTCAAAAGCTGCGGAGCGGATCATATACACGTCGTTGACCTCGAAGGCGCAAAGAACGGGCAGACGCCCAACTTTGAGCTGATAAAGAAGATAAAGGCCGAGACTGGTCTCTTTACCGAGGTCGGCGGAGGGATAAGAAACACAGAGACCGTCAGAAAATACGCCGACGCGGGGATCGACCGTCTTATTCTCGGCACCTCGGCGGTGACGGACAGAGATTTTCTCCTCGAAACCGTAGGGCTTTTCGGCGATAAGATCGCCGTCGGGATAGACATAAAGGACGGTCAGGTCGCCATAAAGGGCTGGACAGAGACCAGCGGGATCGACGCCTTCGCATTTTGCTCGGATATGGAAAAGATCGGCGTGAAGAACGTGATATGCACCGACATTTCCCGCGACGGAGCGATGAGAGGGACGAACAGAGAGCTCTACGCCGAAATGGCGAAGCGCTTTTCCCTCGACATTACCGCTTCGGGAGGCGTCAGCGATATGGATGACGTGAAAGCCCTGAAAAAACTCGGTATCTACGGTGCAATAATCGGCAAGGCATACTATACAGGAAGTATCGACCTGAAAGAGGCGGTGGAGGTGGCAAAATGCTGACGAAAAGGATAATCCCCTGCCTCGACGTAAAAGACGGCAGGGTCGTCAAGGGCGTGAACTTCGCGGGGCTGAGAGAGGTTGCCTCACCCGTTGAGCTCGCCGAGTATTACAGTCAGAGCGGTGCCGACGAGCTTGTTTTCTACGACATAACCGCGTCCGCAGAGGGCAGACAGATTTTTACCGATATTCTGAAAGAGACCGCCTCAAAGGTATTCATACCCATGACTGTCGGAGGCGGGATAAACGGCGTAATGGATTTTGAAAGGGTGCTGTCCTGCGGTGCAGACAAGGTGAGCGTGAACTCCGGCGCGATAAGAAACCCCTCGATCATCGGAGAGGCGGCAAAGCTTTACGGCGACCAATGCGTCGTGCTGTCGGTTGACGCAAAGCGTGTCGGCGGAAAATACACTGTATTTGCCAAGGGCGGGCGCGAAAATACCGGCATAGACGCCATAGAGTGGATAAAGCGCTGCGTGTCCGACGGAGCGGGTGAGGTCGTCCTCAACTCCATCGACACCGACGGGGTGAAGAACGGATTTGACCTCGAAATGCTCTCGGCGGTATCGGATGCGGTCAACGTCCCGATAATCGCTTCGGGAGGCGCAGGTTCGATCTCGGATTTTATCGAGCTGTTCAAGGCATTACCGAAGGTTGACGCGGGGCTTGCCGCCTCGGTATTCCATTTCGGTGAAGTGAAAATATCCGAGCTTAAGGATGAAATGATAAGAAACGGTATTCCCGCAAGAAAAGAGTGAATGATATGATAGGAATTGATGAACTGAAATTCGACGAAAAAGGCCTCATCCCCGCGATAGTGGTGGATGAAGTCTCAAAAAAGGTGCTTACCCTCGCGTATATGAACAGGGAAAGTCTGAAAATCTCTATCGAGAAGGAACTGACCTGCTTCTGGAGCCGTTCGAGAAACGAGCTCTGGCTGAAAGGCGAGACGAGCGGAAACTATCAGCATATCGTCTCGATAACCGCCGACTGCGACAGAGACGCCCTCGTCGTCACCGTCGAGCCCGACGGCCCCGCCTGCCATAAGGGGACCTTCTCCTGCTTCAACGACATGGTGTTTGAAAGTGACGAGCGCAAGGACTTCTCCTACGAAGGACTTTTTGAGCTTATCAGAGGCAGAAAGACCGACAAGAAGGAGGGCTCTTACACCACCTATCTATTTGAAAAGGGTCTTGACAAGATACTGAAAAAGGTCGGCGAGGAGAGCACGGAGGTAATAATCGCGGGCAAGGCGCAGGACAAGAAGGAGACGGTCTATGAGATCGCCGATCTTGCCTATCACGTTATGGTGCTGATGATAGAATCGGGGATCAGTCTCGAAGACGTTTTCAGAGAGCTCAGCTCCCGCCACGTCATCGACAAGAAAGTAAAGCAGGAAAAAATGACGTAAAAAAGAGGGCTTGCGCCCTCTTTTTCAATATGTTGGATTGTGTCAGCCCGCGATGACGAGGGGAACGTAGCAGGAAGTCGGTCTGTCGGGGAAGGTGACCTCGAGGATGACGCGGTTGTTTGCCTCGACCTTGTCGCCCGCCTTGATCGTGACGTCATACTCGCTGATACCGTTGCAGTGAGCGTTGAAGTGAGGAAGACTTACGCTTGCGGGACAGCCCTCAACGGTGAAGCCCTCGGGAAGGATCCAACGGAGGTTGAGGTTGGAGAGAATCGAGCCGTAAATGCCGTACTTGTTGACGAATTTAATATGCGCTTTCAGCTCGCCGTTGTTCTCGATCTCGGGAGAGGAGAGATAGTTGACGTAATCCTTGTTGGGGTCGGCGTCGATGTCGAAAGCTAAGGGCTTGAGC
>JAGHTD010000204.1 GCA_018065475.1 Candidatus Colimorpha enterica | reverse complement strand
CGAGCCGTTTTCAGCCGAAACGAGAATATAGACCGTTGCACTGCTTCCCGTGAGGGAGTAGTCAGCGTAGTTCTTTATCTCGTTTGTCAGCGTGTTGTCAGAATAATACTTCACGTCGGCATTTCCCGCCGTTTCGACGCTGAGGTCAAGCGATGAAGTCCCGTACTCCGCGATGTAATCGCAGGTGTGCAGAGCCTCGTTCACCGTCGCGTCGGCGAGATATTTGAAGGAATAGATGGTCGAATCGTCGCTCTGCGTTTCAAACGTCGTCTCGGCATAGTCGGAATCAAGGAAGTTCCCGTCTTCCGAAAGCGCTGTTATTCTGACGTAATATTTCCTGCCGGATACAAGCTGCTTTACAGTCGCAAACGACGAGGGAGCGGAAACGATCACCGAATCGTCAAAGGATGACGAAAGTGACACTTCCACCGAATAGCCGTCCGCGTTTTCGACCTCTTCCCAGGAAAGATCGCAGTAGGACGCTCCAACCGCCGCAATGAGCGAATAGGGTGTTCCGAGCTTCTTTGCCTCTCCGATACGGAAGCGTCCGCATTCCGCCTCGGCGTAGTTGCCCGCCTCGTCGTACGCTCTTACCTTCCAGTAATACACGCCGTCGGTGAGCTTTTCCTTTACTCCGGATACAGCGGGGACAGTCGTCGAGTCGGCATAATCGGATTTTGTCGAATAGGTGATCTCAAATCCGCCGATACCGCTTTCGGCGTCGGTTGCGCCTTCAAACAGGAAGGTGACCTCGCTGCCGGATACCTTTGCCTCGCCCGAGAATCTCTCGACGCTCGGAGCGTTTTTGTCGATATTTTTTACCGTGACGGTTTCTCCGTAATATACGATATTCCCGTCCTCGTCTTTGATAGCTATGTCTTCCGCACCGAAAACGGTGTTGCTGCGGACGAAATACGTGTCGTTGTAGCTCCAGTTCTTCCCTCCGTCAAAGGAATAGAAGACGGTGCCGGAATTGTCGGTCGCAACGACGGTGACGTTTACGCCCTTGTTTGTCCATTTCGTGTTCTCGATCTCAACTCTGCCGAACGTCGGCTTGATCTCGTCCTTCCATACCGCAAAGAGGACCGCATTCTTGTCGGCGGTATATTTTCCGCCGGGGAGATAGTCGGGAGACTTTGCGTCAGACGAATACGCCCATCCGCAGAAGGTGTAGCCGTTTCTCTCGGGAACGATCCCGGAGAGATCTACCGCTTCGCCGAAGCGTTTGGGAACCGTACAGGAGCCGTTTCCGTTGTTGTAGTCGAAAACGATATTGAACATATTTCCGCTGACGTATTTATACCAGAGAGATGAATCGCTCTTCTGCTTCAATACGGTATAATAGCCGTCGGAGGTCTTTGCCCAGACGTAGGTGCCGTCTTCGACAACCTCTACGAGGACCACCTTCGTGCCCGACTTTACGGTCTTCACCTTGCTTGCCGTAGTCGAGGGAGCGGATCTCAGGTTGATGCCGGATCCCGCGCTCCACGTTTCGCCTGCGGTAGCTTCGGGAATGTAAAAAAGTCTTTCTTTGACCGTCTTATTGTTGTGGGCGTCGGTCGCTGTCGCGATGAGCTTTATGCTCCCCGAAACGCCCTCAAAATCATCGAGATCGACTTTGAATATAAAGAGGTCTCCCTCGGCTTTTTCGTAGGAATAGACGATATAACCGTAATCCTCGTTACCCGCTTTCAGCTCCGTGCCGAAAAGGTATTTGTCATCGGTCGCCCTTACGCCGACCGTGACGGTCTTTCCGTCAAACGAAAGGACGTCAAGACCTTCTATGAACGGAGGCACGGGATCGGTGACTGCCGAATCGACGCCGAACGTCGATTCCGCTACGAGCTTTTCCTCCTTGCAGGCATCCTGGCCGGGGTACTGAGCGCCGATCTCCGCATAAACGGCGATCCTGTAACTGCCCTCGCCGATGTTGAGGCGGGATATTTTATCGGTAAGAACGTCAATCTGTGCGGAAAGAGATCCGCCGATCTCCTC
>JAGHTD010000258.1 GCA_018065475.1 Candidatus Colimorpha enterica | reverse complement strand
AAAGAACAGATCATGTCGCAGAAAGAATATTTATACGAAGGAAAGAACTGTCCCGTCTTTTCGGACGGTGAGCTTGAATATACCGCCGTACACAGAAAGATCGCGGAAAAGCTCCCCCTTTACGACGCGATAGTCGTCCACGGTGCGGCAATCTCCGTCGGCGGTAAAGCATACCTTTTCCAGGCGAAATCCGGCACGGGAAAGACCACTCACGCAAGACTGTGGCTCAAAAACGTCGAAGGAAGCGAGATAGTCAACGGCGACAAGCCGATCATCCGAATAATCGACGGAATCCCCGTCGTTTTCGGAAGCCCGTGGAACGGAAAGGAAAACTACGGAAAAAACACTTCCTGCCCGCTGTCCTCCGTCTGCTTCGTTAACCGCGGCGAGGAAAACTCGATCGGAAAAATATCATTCGGCGACGCGATGAGCGCCTTCATAGGTCACACCCACCGCCCCGAAAATCCGGCGGCGATGATCAGAACAATCAACATAATCGACAAGATCGGCAAAAGCGTCGGCTTCTACGAGCTTCACTGCAATATGGAAGACGAAGCCGCCCGCGTTTCATACGACGCGATGAAATAGAAAAAATCCTTCCCGCCGGGAAGGATTTTTTGATTTTACATATCTGTGCGGTTTGAAGCGTAAACGCTTATCGCGGCGATGACGTTGTTGTACTCCTCCTCGCACTTCGCCATCTTTGTGGCGGTGTCGGGGGAAGGATTACCGCTTCTGAACTCCTCGGTGACTTCGCACGCGGCGTTGTAAAGCGCGGTGAAGCCGAGATTTGCGCTCGTACCCTTGAGCGAGTGGGCTGAAAGGAACGCTTTTTTGACGTCTCCGACCTTGTAAGCATCAACCATATCGCTGTAAGAAGGATCGCTCGGGAAGATAAGAGTGTACTTTGCGACCCTAGCTTCCTTCATAAGTCTTGACATAACGCCTTCAAAATCGGCATTCATTGACTCGTAGCATTCTTTTACGGTCATATCGTTTCTCCTTTTCAGTCAAAGATAAGGGACAGGAACTCTTCAGACTCGATGTACTTCTTAATCGCGGACTTTCTCCAGACGTTTGACTCCTCGTCGAAAACGTGCTTCGTCACGAAGCTGTCAAGGAGAAGCATATCGTCGTAAAGGACGGTCGCAGTATATTTGCCGACCTGCACCTTGTCGCCGGGGTTAAGCTCGGATGCCTTCATAAACTCAAGCTTGAACGCGGGGCGGACACCTGCCGCCTTGTTTACGAGGAAGCCGTCGGGATAAACGTCGCCGTCAATAAAAACGTATGCGGCGGCATTGTTGTAAGCGCCGGGCGAACGGAGCCACCACCATGATTTGGAATGCGAAATAAGCGCCTTCGAGTTTTCATACTCGTCGATAGTGAGAAGCGTTACGCTCTCGAAATCGTCTCTTGTGATCTCTGTCATATCAGTCAAGCTCCTTCATATATTCATCCATAGCGTCATTGAACTTTCCGGGTGAAGGCGGTTTGATGAAATAGCGGAAAACGTTGAGATCCTCTACCTGATCAATGAACTCGGGAGATGCCGAGCAGAAGACGAACTTGACGTTCTTGTTCGTTTCAGCCATTCTTCTTGCAGTCTCGATACCGTCGATGTCGTCCATATAAATATCAAGGAAGGCGATGTCGATATCGGAATAGTCCGACGCAAGAAGCTCCGTTCCCGATCTGAACTCGGTAACGTTGACCTTCACGTC
>JAGHTD010000148.1 GCA_018065475.1 Candidatus Colimorpha enterica | reverse complement strand
GCGCGCTATGCGCTCCACCGACGTCCCGTTCAAAAAATCCGAAACAACTATATGGCTGCGTCGTAGGGGAGGGCCTTGGTCCTCCCGCCGTCCAGCTCCCTCTGAGTGCGCGCTCACTTTGAAGCAAGCACCGACTGTCCAGCTCCCTCATCTGGATGGAGGTGGACGATTAGCGAAGCTTTTCTTTTCTACATATTGTAATAAAAATCCGTTAGTTTGCAAACGGGCGAACGGGAGGACCAAGGCCCTCCCCTACGACGCAGCCATATAGTTGTTTCGGATTTTTTGAACGGGACGTCGGTGGAGCGCATAGCGCGCAGCATGCGCCTGTCCCCTACGGTTAAATCACGTGCCGTAGGCACACATCACGTGCATCCGCACACATCACTCGGCGGAGTCGAACATCACGCGCTTGCGCTCATCACGCCGCAGGCCGTTTGCCGTCCCCTACCGACAGCAGTATCAAATACGCAAAACCGATCATTCTACTAAGTAATTACCGCACAAAAAAATCCGCCCGAAGGCGGATTTCAATGCGTTTTATACCGTAAACATCGTTACCTTGAAGGTATATTCCCTGCTCTCGCCGGGGTGAAGGGTGAGGAGCTTGCCCTCTTCCCTCATTGCGGCTCTGCCACTCGGCAGGCAGTTGCCGGGCTCGAGGCCGAGAACGTAGTCGCGCGTTCCCATCATCTTCCACTCGGTGAAGCAGTCGAGGTTGTTGACCGTATCGAAGGAGATCGTGAGACCGACGCCCGCGTCGGCGTTCTTTATCGTCGCGCTCGCCTTTTCGCCGAAGGTGTGGAAGAAACATTCCTCCTCATACTGCTTCTGTGGAGGGAGCATTTCCATCCACTTGTCTATCCCTTTCATCGCCTTTTCAGTCCTTGCGGAGACGCTGAGGGAGGGAATATCGAGCTCCGCCTTTTCGGAGAGGAGCGGATAGCCCATATTCATGTGGTAAAGGAGCATAAGGGGCGAATCGGTGTCGCCGTCGTTGACCACTCTGTCTTTGACCGTGTAGCTGTTCTCGGTAAGGGAAAGTGCGATCTCACGGTAAAGCACAAGCTTGCGGGAGAACATTCTCTCGTCGTGGATCTCGGCGCTTATCACCAGCTTGCCGTCCTTTTCTTCCCATCTTACGTTGTCGGCAGGGGTGTTTGAGATCGTGCCGTGAAGGGGAAGATACTCGTCGCCGTCGTAGCAGGGCGCGCCGACGGTGGTGAGACCGCAGGTCGTCATAAAGCCCGCCGTGAAGGATTTGTGGAAGTTTGCGCCGTCTTTGTCGTAGAAAGCAGGTGCGACGTAGCCGACGGGAGAGAAGTAGCCGAGGTTGACGCCCTTGAAGATGAGACGGCTGATGTCCGAACATCTGTCAAGCGACAGCGTCATCTCGACGCCCTTGCCGTTCTTCACTTCAAGAAGTCTCATTCCGTCGCCCTTGCCGCCGACGAGACGGTGTTCTTCAACGCCGTATAACTGCGATTTGTGTCCTATGTAGTCCATAATTTCGTCCTCACTGTTTATTTATATATTTTTGCTTCGATTTTTATTCTGCCCTTTGCCGATCTGCCGTCGCAGGAGATTATCTCCGCCCTGCCCTTGCCGCGGAGCGATATTCTGTCGCCCGTGCCTACCTGCTTTTCGGCCTTGACGGCGGTTATTCCGTTTATCGCCGACAGTCCGTTTGTCACCGCGCTCGCCGCGTCGGTGCGGGAGAGGTTGAAAAGAGCCGAGATCACACCGTCGAGACGCATGGAGGCAACACTTTTTTTCACCGTCACGCTGTCGTCAACGGGCCTCAGGTCGTATTTTTCCTCCGTCCTGACGCTGACCGTATATCTGCCGACCTTTTTCAGCTCCGAGGCGATGAAATCGCCGATCTTCGCCTTTGTGACGGCAACGGCGTAATTGCCGAAGGTGACGATATCGCCGACGGTCTCGCGCTTGATACCGAGGTTCATGAGCGCACCGAGCACGTCGCGGTGAGTGATCTTCCCCTCCGAATCGTAGTCGGAGAGCGAAATGACCGTGTAGCATATCCCGGCGAGCCCCGGATCGTCCTTCACGTCGTCCTCGGTGAGGTAATCCGGCAGAAAGACCGCCGTTTTGCGCTCCGCACCGTCGTAACCGCCGAAGAAGAAGGTCTTTCCGAGGCGGAGCGTCTCCGCCTGCTCCTCTTCGGTGAGGAAGTCGCTGACCGTGATCACACCACGGGAATACGCCCGCTCTTTGAGATCGGATATGTGAGAAAGGAGGACTTTTATATCCTCCCCGCTTTTACCGTTCACTTGTTTTTCCCGATAAGATCGACGAGAAGAGGTATGCACTCCTCAAAGCGCACGCCGTACTTATGCTCGTCATCTCCCGCAGATATTTTTATGCAGGCGACGGTGTATTCGACCGCGATCTTCAGTGCCTCGTCCATCGTTTTGCCGAGCGCGAGCGCACCGCAGAAGGAGGACGCCCAGACGTCTCCAGTGCCGTGGAACTTTGCGTCAACGTGGTCGCTGTAATATTCGCTGTACTCCCCGGTTTCGGAGTTGTACGCCATAACGCCGTGCTTTTTGCCTCCGCAGTCCATAACTCCAGTGAGGACGGCGATCCTGCATCCGAGAGAGGTGAGCTTTTTCAGCAGCTCCTTTGCGTACTCCCTGCCGCAGTCCCCGGGATAGGGTATGCCGAGCATATAGCACGCTTCGGTGAGGTTGGGCACGATGATGTCCGCCTTGCCGCAGAGCTTCGCCATTCCTTTTGCGAAGTTCTCGTCAAAACCGGTATAGAGCTTGCCGTTGTCGCCCATAACGGGATCGACGAGCTTGAGCGCGCCCTTGCCGAAATCGTCGAAGATCTGCCCAACGAGCTCAAGCTGTCTGAACGAGCCGAGGTAGCCGGTGTAGATGGAGCCGAAGGTTATGCCCTCTTTTTTCCAATGGGCACATATCGGTTCGACGTCGTCGGTGAGATCACGGAAGGTGAAGCCCGTGAACCCGCCCGTATGTGTGGAGAGGACTGCCGTCGGAAGGATGGCGGTCTCAACTCCCATTGCGGAAATGACGGGAAGCGCCACGGTGAGTGAGCACTTTCCGAAGCACGAAATGTCCTGAATTGACAGAACGCGTGGCTGATACATATTTATCGCCTCTTTTATCAGTTGCTGAACTCTTCTTCGTCAGCGGTTTCATCGAGAGGAATATCGTCGCCGTGAGGCATCCATTCCTCGTCATCGCAGAGATCATCCATACTGTCGAGGATGAGCCCGTCGTCGTATCTTTCCTTCATTCTTCCGGCGCAGAGGGCGGCACCTGCCATACCGAATACCGCGCCGAGGGTGAGAAAGGGGCTTGCCGTGTTCTTCTTATCCTTGAGAATGTAAGCGATCACAAGGAAAAAGCAGGCAAATGCGTTTATAAGGCACATAAGTCCGAGAGTGAATCTTGTCTGTTTCATATTTTCCTCCTCAGTTCTGACTGTTTATGTATTTAAGATAAGCGTTTATGAAGCCGTCGATGTTGCCGTCCATAACGCCGTTTATGTCGGTGTTTTCAAAGCCGGTCCTCGTATCCTTTGCGAGGGTGTAGGGCATGAAGACGTAGGAACGTATCTGCGAGCCCCACTCGATGTCCATCTTCGTTCCCTTGACGTCGTTGATCTTGTCCTGGTTTTCCTTCATTTTGATCTTCATAAGCTCGGCCTTGAGCATCTTCATCGCATAGTCCTTGTTCTGGAGCTGCGAACGCTGAGTCTGACAGCCGACGACGATTCCCGTGGGCTTGTGAAGGATCCTGATGGCGGAGTCGGTCTTGTTGATATGCTGTCCGCCGGCACCCGATGAACGGTGAGCGGTTACCTCGATATCCTCGTCCTTGATCTCGATCTCGTTGTTGAGGTCGGTGAACTCCGGCATTACCTCGACGGCGGAGAAGGAGGGCTGGCTCTTTCCCTGTGCGGTGAAGGGTGAAATGCGGACGAGACGGTGGACGCCGTTTTCGGATTTGAGGAAGCCGTAGGCGTTGGTGCCTTCGATCATGAAGGTAGCGCTCTTGAGCCCCGCTTCGTCGCCGTCAAGCCAGTCGAGGAGCTTGACGTTGAAGCCGTGGCTCTCGCCCCAACGGGTGTACATTCTGTAAAGCATCTGCGACCAGTCCTGCGCCTCGGTCCCTCCCGCACCGGGATGGATCGTTACTATGGCGTTTGAATGGTCGTATTCGCCGGTGAGAAGCACCTCAAGGCGCATTTTCTCCTCGTCTTCCATTATTGTCTTCGTCTCGCTGAGGACTTCCTCGACGACGCTCTCATCGTTTTCCTCAATGCCCATTTCGCAGAGCACAAGGGCGTCTTCGAGCTTTGAGCAAAGCTTGTCGTACTCCTCGCAGGTCGTCTTCTTGTCCTTTATCTGCTGAAGGATCTTTCCCGAGTCGTCCCTCTGCCAGAAATCCGGCATAAGGGTCTTTGCCTCAAGCTCCTCTATCTGTCTCAGCAGGTCGTCTATTCTGAGCTGGTTGCGAAGCTCCGCCGCCGCTTCCTTTGCGTCAAGCAGGTTTTTCTTCGCCTCATCAAGTTGTATAATCATTTTGCCTCCGTAAGCAACCATATTCCTTTATATCATACCATAAGCAAAAATGCTTGCTTGCAAGGGCATTTTTGCGCAGCCGTCAATTACTCAGCGCGTCGTAAGACGCGGGCGGGCTGTGCCCGCTGTTCCGCGAAGCGGAACGGGCTGAGTATATTATATCACACTATCGGTGTTTTGTAAATATCTTTGAAAATATTTTCGTTTTATCAAGTGTTTATCGTCAGTTCACACCATTTCCACATTTATATAGTAT
>JAGHTD010000229.1 GCA_018065475.1 Candidatus Colimorpha enterica | reverse complement strand
TACAGCGAAATAAAGGATAATTATCTTATGAACGCGGGATATTTAGGTCAGCAGCTTGATTTGTATCTCGTTCATCACAACATCGGCTCTTTGTGGTTCGGCATCGGGAAACCGGATATGAAGACCTATGACGGACTCGACTACGTGATAATGATCGCCGTCCGTAAGGTCAATGATCGGTCGCTGTTCAGAAAAGATATGTTCAAGGCAAAGAGAAAACCTCTTGACGAGATCTGGGCAGGAGATACTCTCGGCATTGCCGAAACAGCCCGTTTTTCTCCGAGCGCGTGCAACTCACAGCCGTGGTTCGTCAGAAACGAAAACGGTATCATAACAGTATCAAGATATAAACAGCCCGGAAAAAGAGGGATTATGCCCGCAAAAGCGGTTTCGTATTACAACCGGATCGACGTTGGCATTTTTCTCTGCATTCTCGAGCTTTGCATGGCGCATAATAACATCGGATTTGAAAGAACGTTATTCCCCGACGACGGCGGTGACAGAGAATATACGAGATCCGCGGAATACCGTATCATATAATTTCGGAAAGCAAAACATTGAAAAGGAATCAAAAATGATTAAGAACGCAGCACTTGTGAGCCTTTCGGCAGGAACGATAGGCGAAGACTTCGCAAAGCACGAAGTAAAAATAGGACTTAAAAGACTGGATGATTTCGGCCTGAACGTAAAAATCATGCCGCACGCAATGAAGGGGATCACATACGTGAAGGATCACCCGAAAGAGAGGGCAGACGATCTGCTCTCGGCAATGAGTGACGAGAGCATCGACATGATCCTCTGCGCGATCGGCGGAGACGACATCTATCGGCTTCTTCCGTATCTCTTTGAAAACGACGAGCTCGGCGAAGCCGTTGAAAAAGCCGGAAAAGGAAAGATCTTTCTCGGCTTTTCCGACACTACGATAAATCACCTTATGCTGCACAAGCTGGGGCTCAATACCTTTTACGGGCAGTCCTTCCTGGCAGATATATGCGAATTGGAAGACGATATGCTTCCCTATTCCAAAAGGTACTTTGAGGAGCTTATAAGAACCGGAAGTATCAGGGAAATAAGACCGAGCGACGTATGGTATGACGAGAGAACCGACTGGTCGGAAAAAGCGGTCGGTACCGAAAGGATCAAACACAAAAACGAGGGCTTTCAGCTTCTTCAGGGCGAACCGGTTTTTGCGGGAAAGATCCTCGGCGGCTGTCTTGAAACTATGTACGATATTTTTGATGACAGCAGGTATCCCGACACAGTCTCTTTATGCAAAAAATACGATCTGTTCCCGGATACGGAGGATTGGAGAGGGAAAATACTCCTTCTCGAAACAAGCGAAGAACAGCCGGAGCCAAAACATTACAGAAAGATGGTCGAGTCCTTCAAAAATGCCGGAGTCTTTGACGTCGTTTCGGGAGTGATCTGCGGCAAACCGATGAATGAGCTTTATTTCGACGAATACAAAAAGATCATCGTGGACGTTATTGACGATCCGAAGCTCCCGGTCGTCGCAAACGTCAACGTCGGACACGCTACACCGAGATGTATCATCCCATTCGGTGTTGACGCCGTGGTAGATACAATAGATCAGGTGATCAGATTTGATTAAATCCGGGGACTGTTCCCGGAGATGATCACGAAGCCCGAGGAAAACCGGCACCGATTTTTCAAAAAATCGCAAAAAAAGCGTAAATAACCTCGCAATGTACCAAAAGCGGTACGCTGGCTATGATATAATTCTATCGTACGAAAAAGAAAAAACATCAGACGAAAACAGAAAGGATACAATTATGGCACAAATGACATCCGCAGAAGCCGCAAAGCTTCTTAAAAAACTCAACGAAGAGCTTGGCGCCGTTATGCGCAAGGAAGAACAGAGCAAGGACTTTCTTGCCGCTTTGGGCGAGGACCCGGAGACCGTAAGACCGGCGTATGACTACGCCGAGA
This sequence comes from Candidatus Colimorpha enterica, assembly GCA_018065475.1. Lineage (GTDB taxonomy): Bacteria > Bacillota > Clostridia > Oscillospirales > CAG-272 > Colimorpha_A > Colimorpha_A enterica. The sequence continues at coordinate 1,079 of JAGHTD010000229.1, read as the reverse complement.
CGAGCGAAAAGATCAACGGACTTGAGGCGAAGATCCGACTCCTCAAGCATTCGATCAACAGCTTCAACGTCTCCACCGTCGTTCCCGGGATCGATATGACGATCGATCAGGCACTCATCTACATTCCTCAGCTCACCAAAAAGTGCGGCAAGCTGTGGGAAATGATGAACAAACTCCCCAAAGCAAGAGAGAACTCCGCCATGTACGGGCGCACAAATCCGGTCATCGACTACCGTTACATCAACTACGACATTGCGGAAGTCGAGCACGACTATTACGAGTGTAAAAAAGAGCTTGACCGCGCACAGCTCCAGCTCGACCTCGTGAACTCGACCGTTCAGCTTACGGTCGATAATTCCGTCATGGAATAATCCTTTTTTCCGTTGTTTCAGAGTGTTGATCAAACTATTTTTGGACAAAAATGTGTGCGTTCAATGATTCGGTTTATCGTTATTATTTTTTGTTATATGTTATCGTTATCGTTCAACAGGATGATTTGTAAAAAATCGGAATTATCGACAATATTCTGAACCAAGACAACTTCCCGGGCGGCCGAAGTACGGTTATACGCCTCCCGCTTATATCATATCTTCAATAATACACAGACCGAAAACACCGAAAGCATTTTTGGTCTTTTTCTATTGACATTCTCAATAATATGTAATATAATATCTAATAATAATTATTGAAGGAGGAAAAACATGGACGTCAACTGATCGCAAACATCTATCTGTTCGTATGCAGCGGGATCGCTTTTCTATACGCTCTCATACGCATCGGGCGTTCAAAAAAGACCGCGCCGTTCTTTCAGATCGCCGCCTGCACCGTCCTCTGCCTCCTCCTTTACCGCACCTTCTACGCCCTCTCCATCATGTTCTTCGGCGACGTGCTGACGACCTTCAACGTCGGCTTCATCGGCTACTGCGCCGTATTTCTGTTTCTGTTCTTCATGAACTTCGGTCAGATGGATTATCTCGTCGATGACAGACAGACGCTTGACGTAAAATACCGTCTTATCCCGCTCGTAGTTCCCGCCGTCGAGATCTTCTTCGGCGTTTACGCGCTCACCTGCGGCACGG
>JAGHTD010000014.1 GCA_018065475.1 Candidatus Colimorpha enterica | reverse complement strand
GGTTGGCGTTTACAAGCTCCTTGTACGCAAGGTTTGCGGCGATCTTGAACGCCATTTCGGAAGAGTCAACGTCATGATATGAACCGTCGTAAAGATCGGCTGCGAGAGACATCATGGGATATCCGGCGAGAACTCCCTTGACCATGGACTCTGCAAGACCCTTTTCGACTGCCGGGAAGAAGTTCTTCGGAACTGCGCCGCCGACGACCGACTCCGTAAAGGTAAGACCGGGCTCTTCGCTGGGGGAGAATGTGATGCGGACGTGACCGTACTGACCGTGTCCGCCGGACTGCTTCTTATGCTTTCCTTCTGCCTGAATCTTCTTTCTTATTGCCTCGCGGTAAGCGATCTTCGGCTTCGTGAGTTCGACTTCGACGTTGTTTCTGCTCTTGAGCTTGTTGACAACGAGATCGAGGTGGATGTCGCCCATACCGGAGAGGACGAGCTGTTTCGTCTCGGGGTTATTCTCGAAGAGGATGGTGTGGTCCTCGTCCTTGATCTTCGCAATACCTGCGGCGATCTTGTCTTCATCGCCCTTTGACTTGGGAGCGATAGCCATGGACATATAAGGAGTGGGATATTCGATGCTCTTATAAGGAGTCATATCGAGGTTGGTGAGAGTATCGTTGGTGTTGGTGTCAACGAGCTTCTGGATCATACCGATATCGCCGCAGCTGAGGGACGTGACCTCGGTGGTCTTCTTACCCTTTACCTCGTAGATATGACCGAACTTCTCAACGACGCCGGAACGGAGGTTCTTGAGAGCCATTGAGTTGTCGAGGTTACCGGTCATGACCTTAAAATAGGTCTGCTTGCCGAAGGAATCGGAAACTGTCTTGAATACGAAGATTGCGGGCTCGGCTGCAGTCTTGTCGATTGCGACGTCGTTGCCTTCCTCGTCCTTTTCGACCTTCTTTGCGGTGTGGCGGGGATAAGACTCCTCGATTGTGTCGAGAAGCGCCTCAACCGACCACATCTTGCCTGCGGAACCGCAGATGACGGGGCAGATAGCGCCGGAAATGATACCTTCGTGGATAGCGTTGACAGCTTCTTCTCTCGTGATCTCTTCGCCGTCGAAGAACTTCATCATAAGATCGTCGCTCGTTCCCGCGATGGATTCCATAAGCATCTCACGGTATTTGTTTGCAACTTCCTCGAACTCTGCGGGGATAGCGCCTTCTACGTGCTTGCCTTCCTTGTCATAGACGTAGGTCTTAAGGTCAACGAGGTTGAGGAAGCCGACGACCGCGCCGTTCTCGATCATAGGGATGAGAAGCGGGCAGACGGAAACGCCGAAGGTCGCTCTCAGCTGATCGAATACCTTGTAGAAACGTGCTTCGGGATCGTCAAACTTGTTGATGAAGAAGGATTTGGGAATATTCTGCTCGTTGGCGTAATCCCATGCGAGCTCGGTTCCTACCTCAACGCCTGCCTTACCGTCAACCGCGATGAGGGCGGCATCGGCAACGCGGAGCGCCTGCTTTACTTCACCCGAGAAATCGAGGTATCCGGGGGTGTCGAGAAGATTGATCTTAACGTCTTTCCAATATACGGGAGCGACTGCGGAATAGATAGAGAAACCGCGCTTGATCTCTTCGGGATCATAGTCGCAGACAGTGTTTCCTTCGGGAGTCTTTCCGAGACGGTCGGTTCCCTTCGAGAGATAAAGCATTGCCTCTGCAAGTGAGGTTTTTCCCGAGCCGCCGTGTCCGAGAAGGGCGATGTTGCGGATCTGGGCTGTTGAATAAGTGTTCATAGGCATCTCCTGATGATAATATTAC
>JAGHTD010000029.1 GCA_018065475.1 Candidatus Colimorpha enterica | reverse complement strand
TATGAATTACGAAAAAGTATCGGTAAACATCGACGACAAGAAGCTGGCACAGATAGATATGCTGGTCGAAAACGATTTCTACGCAAACAGAAGCGATTTCATCAATCAGGCGGTTTCACGTCAGCTTGACACGGAGGCGGAAACGATCTCCGGAATACTGAATCAGAAGTCTCTCGATTCCATGATAGTCACCGACAGCTTCTGGTTCATCGGCATTCAGTCGATCAGCCGCGATTATCTTACAAGGGTAAAGGAGCTCGGGACAAAGATAAACGTAAAGGGCTTCGGCATTCTGTTTTTTGACAATGACTGCGACGAACAGCTTGTCAAAGACACCGTTGCTTCGGTGTCAAAAAAGATTCGCATCAACGCATCGGCACATATAAAGGAATCCTTCAACGGCAAAGACTGAAAAAAAACCGCCTCCGGGGCTTATGCCCGACGGAGGCGGTTTTGTTATACTGTTTTGCCGTAAAGGTCGAGAGAGAAAGTGCTTCCCTTCCCCTGAACACTCTCGACGGACAAACTGATATTGAGTTTTTCCGCCGATTTGCGGGCAAGGAAGAGACCGAGCCCGCTCGACTGACGGTTTTCTCTGCCGTTAAGCCCCGTGTATCCTTTTTCAAAAATGCGGGGAAGGTCCTCTTTTGCTATACCGATACCAGTATCGGAGACAGAGAGGATCTCGCCTTCAAGCGATATCTTCACCTCTCCCGAATTGGTATATTTGACGGCGTTTGACACGAGCTGTTCGATAATGCAGGCGAACCACTTTCTGTCGGTCACGGCCTTTTTGTCCGTACCGTCGTAAATCACACGCAGTTTTTTGCTTATGAACTGCGGGGCGTATTTTCTTATCGTCTCTCTGATCACCGAGTCGAGAGAACATTCCTCGACGACAAGGTCGTTTTCGTCACAGCCGAGACGGATATAGGTCAGCGCCATCTCCGCGTACCGTTCTATACGGTTAAGCTCCTGCATCATCGCCTCGTTTTCGTGCAGATCGAGCTTCATCACCGCTATCGGCGTTTTGATCTGATGCACCCACGAGGTGTAGTAATCCTGCATTTCCTGCTTTTCGGACATATTCTTCATATTCTCCGCCGAAATGCGGGAATAGGATTCCTTCAGCATTTCCTGATATTTCGCCTCAGCCATATCCTCCGGCTCGGGCAGAAATGCCGTGTCTGACGCGCATACCGTCGCCGCCCTGTCAAGCGTCTCTATGCGCTTTTTCCTTTCGGCATAACGGATCAGGACGAGGATAAGGCAAAGCACCGCGGAAATAAGCTCCGCATAAAGGAACGGTTCGATATTCAGCCGGTAAAGGGCAAAAACCGTAAGATTGACAGCCGAGGACAGAGCAAACAGGACGAAAACATCCCTGCTCCTTTTCATAGTATCGGTAAAGACGTTTCTCATTTTATCATATAGCCGCTCCCGGGCTTTGTCACGATCGCGTCGGTAAGTCCGCAGCTTTCGAGTTTTCTGCGCAGTCTTCCGACGTTGACGCTCAGTGTGTTTTCCTCAACGTAAATATCATCCTGCCACAGCTTAAGCATCAGCGCGTTTCTCGACACGACCTTCCCGCTGTTTTCGAGAAGCGTCTGCAATATTTTAAGCTCGTTTTTCGTCAGCTCGACGCTTTTTTCGCCGTATGTGACCGTGTAGGCATCAATATCAAGTACCGCGCCGCCGAAAACGGCAATATTGCTGTTCTTCATCTCATAAGTGCGGCGTAGGACGGCGCTGACCTTTGCGTTCAGCACCATAGGATCGACCGGCTTTGAGATGAAGTCGTCGCCTCCGCAGGAACAGGCCATCACGATGTTCATATTCTCCGACGCCGATGATATGAAGATTATCGGCACGGCGGATATTTTGCGTATTTCACCGCAGAGATAGTATCCGTCTCGGTACGGAAGCATTATATCGAGAAGGACGAGCTCCGGCTTGCAGGCGTTGAACTCGCTCACTACGTCGGAGAAGTTCTCTGCGCAGTAAACGTCGTAGCCGTAAGACGTGAGCTGTTTTTTCATCGCCTCGGCGAGGGGAGCGTCGTCTTCTATCAGCATTATTCGGTACATTTCTGACTCCTTTGATTATTCAGTGAACGATCTTGTAGTAGGTTTTTGCGGTTATCGAATAGATCACCGTATATATAACGGCGAACACCGCGTAGGTGATAAGAGCGCATATCACGAAGGTCTTCGTGCTTGTGAGAAGGAGCACGTGAAGTATGCGGACGATGATCGGGAAGGCGAAACAAAGGTGAACGCCCGCTGTTATCAGCGGAAGAAAGAACACGGTCAGCGTCTGTGATCTTATGCTTGCCATAACCTCTCCGTCGCTCATTCCGACCTTCTTCATTATCTGATACGCCTCCCTGTCCTCGTAGCCCTCGGAGATCTGCTTGTAGTAGATGATAAGGACGGCGGCAAACAGACAGACGAGGCCGAGGATTATGCCGAGAAACAGAAGCGAGCCGTACATTCCGATGACGGATTCCTGTGCTTCCCAATAGCTTTTGACGTTGAAAAACATTCCATTGTTGCCTTGAATGGATACGGCAAAATCAAACAAGAGATCTGTCATATCCGCATCGAGCTCTTTGCCCACCGCCACCGCTTTTTTACGGTCCTCAAACTTGACGGCGACCTGCTCGGTGATCGAGGATGCGTTTTTGCCGTAGTCGTTTTTCTGCGCCTGAAATATTCTGTCAAACTCTGCCCCGTCGGGAAGCACGATACCGAAGGTGGATGAGATCGCCGCAACTCCCGTCTCGTCTATCGGGAAGGAAGAAAGGACGTTCTTCACGGCGTATTCCTTGCCGTGGATCACTACTGTGTCGGAAGGCGTCTTCGTCACTCCCGGGATCCAGCCGACGGTAGCAAATGCGATCTCGTTTTCTTTCAGCTCAAGCCGTTCGCCGGTCATATCAAAATAGCTGTCCGCTGTGACGAAATACACCGTGCAGATACCGGAATAGTCTATTCCTTGCCTCGTCCTTTCGGTCGAGAACGTGCGTCCGTCGAACACATACGAGACGTCGAGATATTTTTGCAGTTTTATACCGCTGATCTTCAATCCGTGCTTGTCGGCAACTTCTCTGACAGCGTCGGTCGTTTCCTCAAAGCTCAGAGCTTTCATTTCGCCGTCCTTGTCGTAATAGCCGCACCTGATATACCAATCGTCAACATAGGCGTCCAGGACCTCCTGCGTACCGCTGTAAAGACTTACGGTCGAGGAGATCATGCAGAGCACTCCCGTCGAAAGAATACAGATCGAGGCAAGTCCGACGGCGTTCTGCTTCATCCTGTAAAGCAGACCGGATACCGAAATGAAGTGGTTTTTGCCGTAATAGTATTTTCTGCACTTTTTAAGCGCTTTCAGCACGAAGACGCTGCCCGATATAAAGAGGCAGTAGGTGCCTATCATAACAAGGATTATCGCGACGAAGAAGAGGATTATCGCCTCCGTCGGGTCCTTCGTCGTTACGGATATGATATATCCCGCCGCAAGCGTCAGAATACCGATGACGAACAGCAGCCAATTAACCTTCGGTTCCTTTTCGCCCACCTTCCTGCTTGAAATAAGCTCGACGGGCTTCATTTTTGCAAGCGAGATACGGTTCACGATATACGCGATGAAATAGATGAGGGCGAAAAACAGAGCGGGAAACGCGATCGTCCCGACACTTATGTAATAAACGCCGAATACGACGTCTGATTTCAGAAGAAAGCAGATAAGGAGCGAGCAGAGCTTATAGAAAAGCAGTCCGGTCAGTATTCCGAGGACGATGGATATTCCTCCGCTGATCGCAGTTTCGGCAAGCATGATCCTGCCGATATGTTTTTTCTCCATGCCGAGAACGTTATACAGACCGTATTCGCGCTTCCTCTGCCGCATGATAAAGCTGTTGGTATAAAGGATGAGAATGACAGACAGCAATGATATGATGAACGTGCCTATGCTCATGAACATCGGCATCAGGGTGCCACCGGGTATATCCTCGATCCTCTTGTCTGATTTGAGGGTAAATACAATATATAAACACGCAAGAAGTCCCGTTCCCGTCAGTATCTGCGGGATGAAGAAACGGTAATTCTTCTTCACGTTGTTCCACGCCGTGGAGATGAAGAACCCCGATTTCATATATTCTTTCCTCCGGAACGAAGCATGGTGAGCGTATCGGATATTTTCTTATACAGCTCGTCGTTTGTGCAGTCACCGCGGTAAATCTGATGGAAGATCACACCGTCGCGGATGAATAGAATACGGTTGGCGTGGGATGCCGCGTCGGTCGAGTGGGTAACGATAAGTATCGTGTTTCCCTGCCTGTTAACCTGCTCGAATACCCTCAGAAGGTCTCCCGACGACGAGGAGTCGAGTGCGCCCGTCGGCTCGTCGGCAAGCACGATCTTCGGTGAGGTGATGAGCGCTCTCGCAACAGCCGCGCGCTGTTTCTGCCCACCGGAGATCTCATACGGATACTTTTCAAGGATTTCGTTTATCCCTATCGACGAGCAAAGCGATGCGAGCTTTTCGGTATAATCTCTGACGTTTTTACCGCTGAGGACGAGGGGCAGAAGGATGTTGTCCTTCACAGAAAGAGTGTCGAGAAGATTGAACTCCTGAAAAACGAAGCCGAGGTTTTCTCTTCTGAACGAAGCAAGCTCGTTTTCTTTTATCTCGCTCAGATTTCTTCCGTCCAGGATGACCTGCCCAGACGTCGGCTTGTCAAGCGCGGCAAGAATGTTGAGAAGAGTCGTCTTGCCGCTTCCCGACTCTCCCATGATCGCTACGTAATCGCCCTTATCCACCGTGAAGTTCACGTTTTTCAGTGCGTTGACACGTTCCGAACCGAAGCGGGTGACGTAGGTTTTTTTAAGATTCTCAACTTTAAGTACAGACATAATTGCCTCCTTTTCTTTACTGACAATATTATAGTGATTTTTGCGTTCGTCAGCAATCTGATCCTGTGACAATTCGGGGCGTGGATGTGACATTTTCGTAAGATATAAAAACCGGCAGCGATGAACCGCTGCCGGTAATGTTTTTAAGCCTGAGCTTCTTCAGCTGCGGGAGCTTCTTCTGC
>JAGHTD010000067.1 GCA_018065475.1 Candidatus Colimorpha enterica | reverse complement strand
ATGAAAATGAACAAGAAAAAACTTGCAGTTGTTTCTTTGGTCCTTTGCGTAGCGGCAATCATTTCCATGAACACTCTCGCGTGGTTCACGGACAATGATTCTATCGTCAACGAGTTCAACTTCGTCGATGATTTCGCTGTTGACATTTACGAGACCAATGATGAAGGCGAAAAGGTCGGTGTTGACGGAGACACAACGGGTCTTACGTTCGAAAACGTTCTTCCCGGTCAGACTCTTCACAAGGATCCTACCGTCTTAAACAAGAGCAGTGTTGAATCCATGTGGGTCAAGATGACCGTAACGGTCGGCAACGTATGGAGAGACGGCTTCCTCGGTGCAGGCGCATCCCTTCAGAACCTCTTTCTCGGTTACGAAGATGAGCTTTGGGCACATCCCGATGACGTTACTCTCGACGAGAACAACAACCTCGTTGCTGTATTCTATCTCAAGGACAAGCTCGCTCCCGGAGCAGAGGTAAAGCTCTTTGAAGAGGTTTACATCCATTCTGCAATGACGAAGGAAATTGCTGCACAGCTTAATGGCACAACTCTCACCGTAAAGGCAGACGTTGTTCAGACCACTGCGTTCCCCGCAGAGGACTGCGTATCCGCTTTTGCGCTTGTAGAGGGCAACTGATCTCCCGGTCACCCCTTCGGAAGGGAAACCTTATTTCTCTTCCAAAGCGTTCCTTATGATTTCACGATATATAGAAGGAACGTGAAATTCACTTAAATCGTGAGAAACTATTATATTAGGAGAAATTACTCAAATGAAGAGTACAAAAAGATCACTTCTGCTCAGCGTACTGTCTCTTATGCTCTGCGTATCTATGCTCCTCGGAACAACGTATGCATGGTTCACCGACAGCGTAACGAGCGGAATGAACAGAATCAACGCCGGTAATCTTGATGTTGAGATGTACTACAAGAATCCCGGTAATACAGAATGGGCAAATGTTGCCACGGCAGACTCTGTTGACCCCAAGTTCTTCGTTGACGCAAACGGAAACGATATTCTTTGGGAGCCCGGTGTTGTTGCATACGCAAACTTCAAGATTGCTAACGTCGGCTCTCTTGCTCTCAAATACAATTTCAAGACAATTGCAAAGTCGTTCAACACTGTAAACGGCAAGTCCCTTCAGGACGTTATCAAGTTCGCAGTTATCGAGAACGTTCAGACTGCATACGCAACAAGAGAAGCTGCTCTTGCTGCTGCCGCAGGAGCCGAATTTGCTCCTATGGTAGATTTCGGCTATGCCGGAAATCTTATGCCTAACGGAGAGAAGTTCTTTACCGTTGTTGCTTATTGGGAGCCCAACGTTCTTGTAGATGATGACTACAACCTCAAAAACGGTCTCACATCATCCGACGACGAACCCCTTTATATCGACCTCGAGATCCAGCTTGTAGCAACTCAGCTCATGAGCGAAAAGGACAGCTTCGACGAGACGTATGATGCAGGTACTCCTTGGCTCGGCGCAATTGACGAAGTTCCTGCTGAAGAGGACGGCGTCATCATCATTATGACCGCTGAACAGCTTGCAGGCTTTGCTATGTCCGTAAACGAAGGCTACGACTATAAGGGCAAGACAATCAAGCTCGGCAAGGATATAGACCTCAATAATGTCGCATGGACGCCTATTAATGCAAACAATAATTTAAAGCCCTTCACATTTGACGGAAATGGCAAAGCTATTATTAACCTTAAGGTCGTCGGCGAAAAAGCAGTTGGTCTCTTTGCTTACGCTACAAGCTGCACCATTAAGAATCTTACAATTGACGGTGCTAATGTGTCCGGTATCAACCACGTAGCTGCTATCGCAGGTAACGCTCTTTGCACAAAGATTGAAGACTGTACCGTAAAGAATGCTGTAATCACTACATCTGTTAAGAACAACGATGACGGTGACAAGGCAGGTGCTGTTGCAGGTTATCTCAGTGCAGAACCTGCTGCAAGCATTACCGGATGTACAGTTGAAAACTGCACGGTAACCGGTTACCGTGATATCGGCGCACTTGTAGGTATGGCAAATGGAACATCAAATGTAACCGGCAATACAGTAACAAACTGTACGGTTATCAACGATCGAACCAATAATTATAAGAATTATACTACTGATACAGAGTTTGATGTAAACGAAATCGTAGGTGAAAAGCATGCTAATGCTACGGTTGAGAATAATTCCCCCACGAATGTAACCATTCTTGTCATGGAAGAAGAAGGCGTAATTACCGACCCTACTGATGCAAACACATATTATATCAGCAATGCAGCAGGTCTTGTCAATTTTGCTCAGAAAGTCAACGGCGGAAATACTTTCGCAAACAAGACAGTAAAGCTTGCCGCAGATGTTGATCTTAAAGGTGTTGCATGGACACCTTTGAAAAGGTTTGAAGGCACTCTTGACGGTCAGAATCATACCATCAAAAATCTTAAGGTTGAGGGTTATACAGGAACTTATGCCGGATTTATCAGTGTAGTTTCCGGTGCAACCATAAAGAATCTCAACTTTGCTAACGCTGAGGTTTATAATGATGTCAGCAATGAAGGCGGACGTGGCGGTATTATCGTAGGTTGGTCTTATGCCTGCCAGATCGACAACTGCCATGTTGAAAACGCAAAGATTTCTGGTCTTCAGAAAGTCGGCGGTATTCTCGGTTGTATGTCGGTTGAAGGCTCAACAAGTCTGAATCAGATAACAAACTGTTCTGTTAAGAATCTCACTTTGAGCGCAAGCGATGGCGATGCTATTTTCCAGTCCGGCGGTTTGCTTGGCTATATTCAGCTGATCAATGCCAATCCGAATGGAGTTGTAATTGAAAACAACAGTGTTGAGAATATTACGTTCAACGATGATAGCCCCGATTACGGCAATATCGGATACTATAATGGTGCTTTTATTGGCACTATCGTTAACAAGCAACAGGTTGACGGTCAGAAGATTGTTCTGAACAACAACACTGTTGCTGGAACAAATACTGAGGTATTTGCACTTTATAAATATACATCCACTTACTTTGGCTGGGCAGGAAACGCCGAAAAATATACTTCTGATCCTCTTGCTCCGATTGTGATTGACGGAGTTATCTGGACACCCGCTGAATAATTATTATATTTTCACCGCCGGGGAATACCCCGGCGGTTTTATTTCAAAAAGCAAGAGGCTTTGATCTCTGGCTTTTTCGTTTGAATAAAAGTCGAGCGTATCCTTCAAAATCGTTCAAAATCCTTGATTTATTTGCCGAAATATGGTATACTATATCTGTATAATTATTTCAAAAAATCAGCGGGCGTCAGCCCTCGGATCGACAATATTTATTACGGTTAAACTACCGAAAACCATTGATCGGAGTATTGAATCATGAAAAAGATCATCGCGGCAATTCTTGTCCTTATGACGGTTATTTCTGCCGTTTCCTGCAAAAACGGCAAAGACAACGGCACCGATACCACCGACAGCGGCGTGGTCGTCGGAGAATGGACCGTCAACACCGAGTTCGGTGAAGCTCCCATTCCCGAAGACGTCAAAAGTGCATTTGACAACGCTTTGAAGGCATACGAGGGCGGGGAGGAATTCGTTCCCGTCGCCTACCTCGGCAGTCAGGTCGTTGCAGGATTCAACTACGTTTATCTTTGCACCTCATCCAAGGATGATGGCACTTCGGCACTCAATATAGTTACGGTTTACAAAGGATTTTCGGGTGAATCATTCATCACGGAAATATCCGAAGCAAATATCGAACCCGAAAAGAACGGCAAAACCGTGTTCGGCCCCGGTGATCTTTCCACGGGCAAATATAACTTTGCCGATACGACAGGAGCAGGGCTTTCGGGAGATGCCGCCGCCGCTTTCTCAAAGGTCGCCGACAACCTCGGGGGATTGATTTACACTCCCGTCGCTCTCCTCGGTACGCAGAGCGCCGCAGGTGTCAATTACGCCGTCCTCTGCAAGGCGGAGAGCGTCAGCGCAGAGTCAAAGTTTGCGCTCGCCGTTGTTTATCTCGGCGTTGACACCGCAGGGAACGCGTCGGTCATCACCGTCAGAGAGTTTGTAGTATAAATTATTTCCTATTTTCGTAATCAATGGGTGAAAAAATGTCGATGAAAACCAATAACAAGGGAAAACTCAATATTCACTCGATAATCTTCAAGTTTCTTTTCGTTTTTCTGCTTTTCGGGTGCCTTCTCGTAATGATCACCGTTTCGATCCAGAACGACTTTTCAAGGACTACCATCGAAAAGCTGACCGAGTCCAACGAACAGCAAAGCATTCTTACTCTTGAAAAAAATCTCGGCGACGGTTATTGGAACGTGCGTGACTCGTTTCTTTACAAAGGCGAAACCCCGGTAGGCAACGGCTCGTATGAAAACGCGTTCGTCAGTCCTTTTACAAGGACGGAGGACGAGACGGGCTCTTTCGTCTATTGCTTCATGTCTTCTTCGCTCGCTCACGAGGCGGTCTTGAAGCAAGCCGACTTTGAAGGCAGGGAAAGGACGGATTTCATCCGCGTTTCGGGCAGTGCGCTCGATGAAGAAGGTTTGCCGATCGTCGGATCGTTTCTCGATAAGGAAATATGCGACGCGTTGAATAAGGACGGGGTATATTCCGGACGCTCGCTTGTCGAGGGAAGACAGTATTAC
>JAGHTD010000170.1 GCA_018065475.1 Candidatus Colimorpha enterica | reverse complement strand
GCTCGGACAGTCCGGTAAGGCACTCTACGAATACCTTGCCCTCGGGGACAAGCTCGACCTCGAGGTCTCCGCCGTACATTCCTACGCTCACCTCAACAGCGACGTCGATACCGGCGATTCCAAATACAAGGAGATGTCCGGCAGAGTGATGAGCACCTATGTAAAGATCGCCACCGCCGCCGCGTTCTCGACGCCCGAGATCATGGCGATAGAGGACGACACGCTTGAAAACTTCTATAAGGAATGCCCTGAGCTTGAGCTTTACCGCAACTGCCTCACGAGAATGAGGGAGAGCAAGCCGCATACCCTTTCCGAGGCGGAGGAAAAGCTCCTCTCCGGCGTTCACGATTTCTCGGGCGCATCCTCGAAGACCAGCTCCTCGTTCAGAAACGCCGACCTTAAGTTCCCCGACGTCACCGACGGCGAAGGCAAACCGCATCAGCTCACCCAGGGTTCCTACATCCCCTGCGTCCAGAGCTCCGACCGCGTCCTCCGCAAAAACGCCTTCGAGACGCTTTACCACACCTACGGTCAGTTCAGAAACACCACCGCCGACTTCCTCGACGGTCAGTTCAGACAGCTCAAGTTCTTTGCCGACGCGAGAAAGTACGGAAGCTCCCTCGAAGCGGCTCTCACCAACAACGAGGTCCCCGTCGAGGTATATCACAACTTAATCGACACCGTCCATAAGAACATCGGCGTCCTCCACAGATATATGGAGCTCCGCAAGAAGATAATGGGTCTCGACGAGCTTCACATGTACGACATTTATCCCACTCTCGTCGGCGACGCCGAGAAGAAGATCACCTTCGAGGAAGCGAAGGAGACCGTCCTCAAGGCGCTGAAGCCCCTCGGTGAGGAATACCTCTCTGTCGTCAGAAAGGCGTTCAAAGAGCGTTGGATCGACGTATATGAGAACGAGGGCAAGCGCGGCGGAGCGTATTCCTCCGGCGCAAGACCTCATCCCTACGTCCTGCTCAACTACGAGGAATCTCTCGACAGTATGTTCACCCTCTGCCACGAGATGGGACACGCAATGCACTCCTACCTTTCCAAGTCCAACCAGGAGGTCAGATACTCCGACTACGTTATCTTCGTAGCCGAGGTCGCCTCCACCTGCAACGAGTCCCTGCTTATGAACTACCTCCTCGCCAATACCGAGGACAGGCGGGAGCAGGCATACCTCATCAACTACTTCCTCGAGCAGTTCCGCACCGCCCTTTGCAGACAGACGATGTTTGCGGAGTTTGAGCTGAAAGCCAACGAGATCGTTGAAAAGGGCGGAAGTCTCACCGCTGACGCTCTCTGCAAGATCTACCACGACCTCAACGTCTTCTACTACGGACCCGCGACGGTCATCGACGAGGAGATCGACATGGAGTGGGCGAGAATACCTCACTTCTTCATGAACTATTACGTCTTCCAGTATTCGACGGGATTCTCCGCCGCCATGGCACTTTCCGACAGGATACTGAACGGCGGCGAGCAGGCGGTGAAGGACTACCTCGGCTTCCTCTCGGGCGGAAGCTCCAAGAAGCCCATCGACCTTCTCAAGGGCGCAGGCGTCGATATGACGACTCCCGAACCCGTCGATAAGGCACTCAAGACTTTTGAAAAGCTCCTTGACAGATTCGAGGAGCTCATGGCTGAATAAACCGGAGAATAATATGAACTTCCTTCTGATATGGCTGCCCTTTATAATCGTGCTCGCCCTTCCGCTGATCATCTGGTCGATTGGCGGATACAGAAGGGGTGCGCTCGGCGCGCTGATAATGATGCTCGGGACGGCGTTCTCCGCCGTCATCGCCGTGGTGCTGTCAAAGCTCCTTTCGGGGCTCGGCGGTTCGCTTTCGGGCTTCCTGCTCAAAAAGGCGGGAGAGCTTGCGGGTGAATACTCGGCTCTCCTTGAGGGCGAGGCACTGAGGGAATATGCGTCGGGGTTGGCAAAGGCCCTCCTCGCCTGCGTTATCTTCACGGTGATATTCCCGTTTCTTGAACCGATCATCAGGGCGCTGACGTCCTTCCTCGCACCGACCGTCAGAAAGAAGAAAAAGGCGGTGCGGCTGACAGGCGCGGTGATCGGCATAGCCGACGCGTTTCTCTTCGCCTTTCTTATGCTTTCTCCGTACTATTCTCTGCTTGGAGACGCTTCGACCGCCCTCGGCAATCTCGCCGAAAACGGCGTGATAGACGGGAGCTTTCTCGACGGTGATCTCGGCACGTCTCTGCCCGTAAAGCTGTCAAAGAGCGGACTTGCGCCCGGAAGGGTGCTGATGTCAGAGAAGGTACTCGGCGAGGAGCTCGATTTCAGCGAGGAGATCGACAAGCTGACGAAGATAAAGGATTTAAGCGGGATAACCGAGCTCGTGACGGGAGGCGGTGTCTATGCGGACATCGTTGACGGCATCATCCCCGGCGGCTCCGCCGTCGTGGAGATAGCCGACGCCCTCGAAAAAGGCGATGAGATAAAGGAGCCGGTGAAAAAGCTCCTCCTCACCGACGGCGAAGAACTGAAAAAGTCGGCTGACAAGCTGACGGCGATGTTCGGCGGTGAAGGGAAAAAAGTGATCGTCTCCTTCGCCGACGCGCTCGGCAAAACGAACATTGACGAAGGCAGTGCCGAAGGCGAGGCGGAAAAGGTCGCTTACGTCATAAGCGCGCTGAAAGGCGCAGACCTCGGCAGTGTCGCCTCCGTGAAAGACATAGCGGACGACCCCGAAAAGCTGATAAACTCCGCCCTCACCTCCGACGTCATCGTGAATACGCTGACGGGAATGGGAGAAGGCGGGCTTCCCGATATGAGCGGCGAAGCAAAGAGCGAGATCGTCGGTCTGATAAACGGCTTCATCTCCGAGAACGCCGGCAACGCCAAAGCGACCGAAAACGCCGAAAAGATCAAAAAGCTGTTTGAGTGATCAAATAAAAAACAAAAAAGGACGCTGTGCGTCCTTTTTTGTATGATTATTAACGGTATGTTTTCGAAGGCTAATATGGATTTCAGTCTGTACGAATGCACCCAACGTCCTCGATCATTGCCAAATCATTTATTTCTTTTTTTGATAATTCAGCGAAAATAACTTTTTTTGGGGTTCTAAGTGCAATGTCTTGCCCAATTTCCCACGACTTCAAATATTTTTCGGCAAACTCGACCTGACGTTCAAATTCATATTCTTCCTGAATCTGACGTTTCACTTCGCGATATTCCTGAATAAGTTCCAATTTGGGATTTGATCCATAAACAATATCGCCTTCTTCTTTATCATACTTGAGCCCCAGTTTTTTTGCTGCAAGTTCAATAAAGTATTCTTTGTCAGGTTCGTCGTACAAGAATGTAATTTGCACGCGAATTGTTTCATCATCGGACATTTCGGAAAGGGCAAGATATAATTTTCTGTTCAGCTTTCCACCGTCAGGCCAATACAGCGAGTAGTCCTCTGTGTCAGATTCAGTTATTTCATCCGTTAATGATTCGGTATCGTTATTCACGACAGCTTCGGTTTCATCATTATCAGTTTCACCGACTTTGCTGTTGGCAACGACACAAGAGGTAATCGTAACTAAGAATGAAACGATGAGCAGAGCGACGATAATGATTTTTATGTTTTTCTTGCTTTTCATGGTTAAATGGTCCTTTCTTATCTTAATTAATAAAT
>JAGHTD010000205.1 GCA_018065475.1 Candidatus Colimorpha enterica | reverse complement strand
CACCGTAGGAGGTCTTCCCGGCTTCGATACCGAAGTGAGAAACAAGATAAACGACGGTAAGATCGTCGGCCCGAGGGTGATAACCTCCGACTACGCGATCTCGGTTCCCGGAGGTCACATGACGGGCTCGGTCGCCCTCCCCGCAAACAGCGTTGAGGAGGCGGTCGCTATGGTTGACGATCTCCACACGAAGTACCGTCCCGACATCATCAAGCTGATGATAACGGGCGGAGTACTTGACTGCACCGTCCCCGGCGAGCCGGGAATACTCAAAATGCCTCCCGAATACGTCAAAGCGGCGTGCGCCAGAGCTCACGAGCTCGGCTACAAGGTCGCCGCGCACGTCGAAAGCACGGCGGGTATGGAAGCGGCGGTCGAAGGCGGTGTCGATACGATAGAGCACGGCGGCAAAATGACCGACGGGCTTGCGGCAAAGATGAAGGAGAAGGGAACTGTCCTCGTTGCAACGCTCTCCCCCGCAATGCCTTTCCTCGGGCTTATTCCCGACTTCATCGGCATAAGCGAAATGGGGCTTATCAACGGCAAAGCACTCTTCGACAATATGACCTCCTGTATAAAATGCTGTCTCGACGAGGGGATCCCGGTGGGTCTCGGTACCGATACGGGCTGTCCTTATACCACGCACTACGACTTCTGGCGCGAGATGTGGTATCTTAACCGCATTATCGGCGTTTCTCCCGAGAACGTGATATGGACCGCGACCCTCCGCAACGCGGAGATCGCGGGCATTTCGGACGAGACCGGATCGGTAGAGGTCGGAAAGAGGGCGGATCTCATCATCTCGGAAAAGAATCCGCTTGATAACCTTGAGGCGCTCCGCGAGCTCAAGGCAGTCGTATGCGGAAACGTCTTTATCTCAGAGCCGAAGGTGAAGAAATACGCCGACGTCGAGCAGGCACTTGACAAGAACATGACCGTTCTTGCCGAAAAGTACAGATAATAAGAAAAAATCATCCTCGCGGATGATTTTTTCTTATGTTTTCAATGTTTTTCAGCAGCTCCGAATAGTCCGGGATGTCGTCGGCTTTCAGCTTTGCGGACTGCCTTGATCTGAACAGCATGACTATGCCGTAGATGATGAGCAGGGCGGATATGGCGTATAGGAACTCCGCTCCGCCTCCCGCGAATCTTATGCTTTCGGTCACCTTCGTGCCGTCGGCGATCGCCTGCTTTATGATATTGAGCTCCTTTATATGCTGAGGTATCACGAGTGCGAGGATTATCAGCGCGGCGGCGATGAGGCATAATGCGATCTTGTTTTTCATTCCAGCTCCACCACCGTGACGCCGGAATCACCTTCGCCGTAAAGCCCTCCGCGGTAGCTCTTCACCCTCTTGTCTTTGTCGAGGTGAGAGGTTATGATCTTGCGGAGAACTCCGCTTCCCTTGCCGTGGATGATCGTGACGGTCTTCATCGACGCCATGCAGGCGTCGTCGAGGTATTTGTCGGTCTTGTCCCAGCCCTCTTCGCCGTTAAGCCCTCTTATATCGAGCTCGGGGGAGAATGAGGCGGTGATCGACGCCTGGTATTTAGAGACGGGCACTTTCTTTTTGTCGGCGGTGACGACGGTCACGGCTTCCTCTTTCAGCCGGATGTATTTCAGCGTCGTGCGTGTCGTGACGTTGCCGGTGCGTACCGAAAGACTGCCCTTGCGGTCGGGTGCCTGAATGACCGTTCCCGTCAGCTTGAGATTTGTGATATAGACGGTGTCGCCCTTCTGTATCGGGCGGGGAAGAACGTAATCGCCGCTGTTCTCATCTACGACGGGGTTGACGGCGTCAGACGCGCTGTCGATACGCCGGCGCAGTTCTTTTCTGCCTTCCTCTATGGCGGCGCCGAACCGTTCGCTGTCCTTCTGCTTTCTTATCTTGTCGAGGTCGGCGAGGACGTATTCCTCTGTCGCTCTCGCACTTTCGAGTATGCGCGCCGCCTGTTCCTTGCTCTTTTCAAGCTCTTTTTCGGAGCGTCGGCGGTTCTCCTCGATCTCTTTTTCGAGCTTTGAATACTTCGCTTCGTAGGAAGCGCGGAGCGCTTCCGCCGTTTTTCTGTCCGTTTCGGCTTCCTCGCGCTTCGTCTCAAGTTCCTGAAGGAGGTCTTCAAAGCGGAGGTCGTCGGTAGTCAGTTTCAGCTGAGCCCTCTCGATTATCGAGCCGTCAAGCCCGAGCTTGCGGGAGATCGCAAAGGCGTTGGACTTTCCGGGAGTGCCGATTATCAGACGGTAAGTCGGGCGGAGAGTTTCGACGTCGAACTCGCAGGAGGCGTTTGTGACGCCGGGCGTCTGGATCGCGAACGCTTTGATCTCCGTGTAGTGGGTGGTAGCCGCGCAGAGTGCGCCTCTCTCCCTCACGTTCTCGATGATCGCGGCGGCGAGTGCGGCGCCCTCAGTGGGGTCGGTGCCGGCTCCCAGCTCGTCGAAAAGGGCGAGACTTTCGTCGGTGAGCTTTGAAAGAATGTCAACGGTGTTGACCATGTGTGCGGAGAAGGTGGAAAGGTTCTGCTCTATGCTCTGTTCGTCGCCTATATCGGCGAGGACGGAGTCGAAAATACAGATCTGCGAGCCCTCGTCGGCGGGAATGTGAAGCCCCGCCTGCGCCATGAGCGAAAGGAGGCCGAGCGTCTTGAGCGTTACGGTCTTTCCTCCGGTGTTGGGGCCGGTGATTATCATCGTGTCGTAGCTCTCGCCGAGCGAGACGGTGATAGGCACCACTCTTTCCTTCGGGATGAGCGGGTGGCGGGCGTTTATGAAGCGGAGGGACTTTGAACGGCTGATCTCCGGCTCGGACGCCCTCATGCGCACCGAAAGCTCCGCCTTTCCGAAAAGGAAGGCGAGGTAAGTGACGGCACGGTAATTGCCCTCGATCGCGCTCTGCTCCATACAGCAGTCGGAGGTCAGAGCAGAAAGGATACGCTCGATCTCGTGTTCCTCCTTGCTTTCGAGTGAACGGAGCTCGTTGTTGGAATCGACGATCGCAAGGGGCTCTATGAAGTAGGTCGCGCCCGACGACGAGGTGTCGTGGACGAGGCCCTTGACCTCGTTCTTGTACTCTGCCTTGACGGGAACGACGTAGCGCCCGTTTCTTATCGTGACTATGTTTTCCTGCAGATATTTGCCGAACTGACCGCCGGCGTACTTCTGGAGGTTGTCTCTTATTTTGGCGTTTTCGAGCCGTATTTTGCGGCGGATGTCGGCAAGGAGAGGGCTTGCTTCGTCGGACATCATATCGTCGGCGAGGATCGCCTTTCTTATCTTATCCTCAAGCATCCTGTCGGGGTGAAGGCGCGCGAAATGTTCTTCGATCATTCCGCCCGTCAGCCCGTCGCCGTCGCCGCCGAAGCAGTATTCGTAAAGACGGCGGGAGGTGGACATAAGGTAGGCGACGCGCAGAAGCTCAGACATGGTCAGCGTTCCGCCCTTTGCGGCGCGTTCCATAGCGTCGGTGATGTCGTAAACCGAGTCGAAGGGAGGAAGCCCCTTTGCGGTGAGCATCTTCTTTGCATCGGTGGTGAGAGCGAGATTCTTTCTCACGCTGTCGGGGTTGCCCTCGGGCAAAAGTGAAAGAGCCATCTTCTTCGCCCCCTCCGTACAGCAGGAGTCGGCGAGCAGGGTGACTATCTTATTGTATTCCAGCGTGTTTATCGCTCTGTCGTAGTAGTTCATATCGTCATTTCTTCTCGGCTATGCTTTTGCCGAGCTTGGTTATCTCATAGTAAAAGTCAAGCGTGCGGAACCTGCGGGAGAGGGAATAGGTCAGATGTTTTTCCGACAGTCTTCCCACCTCGTCGCCCGGTTCGCAGGCAAACGAAAATATCTTTTTTTGCGGGCAGGCCGCTTCGTACCGTAAAAAGTCGAGCGACGTTCCCGTCAGGCACACCGTGCTCTCGTTGCTCGTCTGCGACAGGCAGTCGAGACAGAGGACGCTTTCCCCCGTTTCGCTGAAATAGAGCGTGTCGGGACGTTTCCCGCAGACGGTGCAGCAGGAAAAGTCGGGGAGAATGCCGAGGCAGAGCGCAAGCCGGAGTTCAAACACCGTCTTGATGAGGTAAAAGTCCGTCTTTTTCTCCGAGAGCATATAGAGGACGTTGAGCGCAAGGCGGAGTATCTCCTCCTCCGGCACGCCGTCCATGCAGACGAAATCCACGGCTTCCGAGACGTAGCAGGCGAGAGCCGACGCTTCGATATCCTCGGAGAGGGAAGCGAAAGAGCGGTTTATCGCCGCCTCGCTCAGCGTGTAGAAGCCGTCGCGCTCGTTTAAGATAAGCTCCGAATAGGTGAACATCTGACAGGCACTGCGGTTTTTGTTGCGGAGACTCTTTATCCCCTTCGCAAGCACGGAGATCTTGCCGAGCTCGTCGGTCAGCACGGTCAGCATCCTGTCGTTCTCGCGGCAGTCGGCGATGCGGAGGATCAGTCCGTTTACGACGATCCCTTTTTTTTCGGACATATCAGTCGAGGTCTTTCTTGTTGAAGCCGAAGTTGACGAGGTTGACGTCGCTGTCGCGCCAGTTCTCCTTGACCTTGACCCAAAGGTTGATATATACCTTCGTGCCGAAGAAGTTTTCGAGGTCCTCGCGGGCGTAGGTGCCGATCTTTTTCAGCTGTTCGCCGTTCTTGCCGATGATGATGCGCTTGTGGGACTCTCTTTCGCAGAATATCTCCGCCCTGATCGAGAGGAACGAGCCTTCGTCCTTGAAATCTTCGATGACGACCGCCGTTCCGTGCGGGATCTCGTCGTCGAGGATACGGAGGATCTTTTCTCTGATTATCTCGGCGGCTATCTGTCTTTCGGGCTGATCGGTGATCTCGTCCGCCTCAAACATCCATTCTCCCTCGGAGAGGAGGTTTTCCGCCTCGTCGATGACGTCCTTCACGTTCTTGCCGTTGACGGCGGCGATCGGTACGATCGCTTTGAAGTCGTAGAGGTCCTTGAACTCCATAATGGTCTTTCCGACCTGCTCGCCGTTCACTCTGTCCACCTTGTTGATGACGAGGATGGCGGGGAGCTCATTCTGCTTTATCTTCTCGATGACGGCGAGGTCGGTGGCACCGGGCTTCACTCCCGCTTCAACGACGAGAATGCACGCATCGACCGAGCCGATCGCGCTGTTGATCGTCTTCACCATATAGTCGCCGAGCTTGTTGCGCGACTTGATAAGTCCGGGCGTATCGACGAAAACGAACTGGCTTTCCCCTCTTGTGAGGATGCCGGTTATCCTGTTTCTCGTCGTCTGCGGCTTCTGCGAAACGATGGCGATCTTTTCGCCGAGCATGGCGTTGAGCAGAGTCGATTTGCCCACGTTGGGTCTTCCTACTATTGCGATAAATCCTGTTTTCATCTTTACCTTCTTATTCCCGCAAGGTCAAGGATCTCCTTCTGCCTTGCAAACATATCTTTTTCTTCTTTTTCGGAGCGTTCGTGATCGTAGCCGAGCAGGTGCAGTACGGAATGTACCGCAAGGAAGCACAGCTCCCTCGTGAGCGAATGACCGTATTCCTCCGCCTGAGCCGCCGCCTTTTCGACCGAGATGACTATGTCGCCGAGGAGGACGGGGTTGCCGTCGTATTCTATCTCGTCCCTGCCGTCAAACTGCGGGAAGGAAAGCACGTCGGTTGGCCGATCGACGTTTCTATACTTCCGGTTGAGGGCGTGGATGCCCTCATTGTCGGTGAAGGTGAGGGATATTTCGGCGGGAAAATCCACCTTCTCATAGTCGAGTGCCTGCGTCAGCACCTTTCTTATCTTTCCCATACGGTAGGCGCTTATCGGCGTTTCCTGCCCGTTTTCGACGTATAAATACAGCTTTTTCATCTGTTTCTGCCCGAAGCCCTGTCGGCTTCATACTTTTCGTAAGCGTTTATTATCTTCTGCACGATGCGGTGGCGGACGACGTCGCGCCCCGTGAAGCGGTGGATGGCTATGCCTTCCACTCCATTCAGTATCTTCACCGCCTCGCTGAGGCCGCTTCTCATCCCCGCGGGAAGGTCGGTCTGCGTGAGGTCGCCGGTTATCACGGCTTTGGAGTTGTTTCCGAGACGGGTGAGAAACATCTTCATCTGCTCCGGCGAGGTGTTCTGCGCCTCGTCGAGGATGATGAAGGAGTCGTCAAGCGTGCGCCCTCTCATGTAGGCGAGCGGAGCGATCTCAATCGTCCCTCTCTCGACGTATCTCTGGCAGGCGTCTGCCCCGAGCATTTCGTAAAGCGCGTCGTAGAGCGGGCGGAGATAAGGGTCGATCTTGCTTTGAAGGTCACCGGGGAGGAAGCCGAGCCGTTCGCCTGCCTCGACTGCGGGGCGGGTGATGACTATGCGGGCGACCTCTTTGGAGCGGAGCGCCTTGACGGCGAGCGCGACGGCAAGGAAGGTCTTTCCCGTTCCGGCGGGGCCGACGCCGAAGACGACGGTGTTGTTCTTCACGGCGTTTATGTATTCCTTCTGTCCGGCGGTCTTTGCGCTTATCGGCTTGCCGCGCGAGGTGAGGCAGACGGTACTGCTGTCGATGAAGTTCAGCTCCTCCTGCCTTCCGTCGTTTATCATCGAAATGGAATAAGCGACCTCTCTCTGGCTGACGGAGCCGTTGACTTGGGCGATCTTTTTGAGTGCCGAAACGACCGACGCCGCCTTTTCTACGCCGTCGGGGTTTTCGCCGCTTATTCTGACCGAAAGCCCGTCCCCGTCGCTGTTTTCGGTGAGGACGACGCCGTATTCCTTTTCGATAAGCTCGGCGTTTGCGTCAAGCCCTCCGAAAATTGCGGCGCTTATCTCGGTGTTCTCGGTAAAAATCTTTTTTTCTGCCATTTTTGCTCCCATACTTTCTCTATTAATATTATAACATCATTAAAGGTTTATGTCAATTATTTTGAGAAAAAGAAGCGAAAAACCGCCTCCCGCAAAGCGTCTGACGCTCCGGGGAGGCGGCGGGTTATTTCTTTACGCTGACGACGGCGTCGGGATTCTTTGAAAAATCAACGGTGAACTTTCTTCCGCCGAGGTGAACGACCGCGGGCGGGCAGGGGAGGCCGTTTGAAACGAGGGAGAGGGACGCGGTGATCCCGTCCTTATCCGAGCTTACCTCAAACGACAGCTTTCCGTAGGAGGTGACGAGCCCTTTGACTGTGATCTTCTTCCCGTCCCCGAACCAGCGGAGCGGCGCACCCGAAAGGATGTCGAAGCGTCCGAACTGATCGACGCAGAGAAGCCACCTTATCCTTGTCAGGAACCACGCTTCCTCGTGCGTTTTGTGGGCGGAGACCTGGCTTAAATGCTCCCAGAACGTGTAGGTCTCGCGGTCGGCGTGAGCCGAAACCTGGTTGTAAAGCTCCGAAAGGAAGGCGCCCTTTTCGCCGCGCAGAAGGTTGATATACGACTGCTGATTGTAATATGGCTGCGAATAGCCGGCGTTATCGACAGTGCAGAACTCCGTGTACCACTGTGCGATGAAGGAGGCGAAGATGTGCTCCGGCTCTATCACGCCGTTCATCACCGCGTAAGCGCCTCCGCCGACGTTTGAGTCTTCAAGGAGCATTGCGGCGTGGGTGTAGGCGTAGCCGCCGAAGGTGAAGAGCGACTGAGGCCCCTGCACGTTCTTTTCCGGCCACAGACTGACCGACGGGATCCAGCTTCCGTCGGAGATCGGGACTGCGGGGCCGAGGGCGAAGCTCTCGGTGAGTGAGTCGAGGATATTCTTTCTGAACTCGTCGGCAAAGGCGGAAAATGGCTCCGCGCGCGGGTCGCGGACGTCGGCGAGCGCCTCGCTGACGCCCTTCACGCCTCCGTAGGCGATCGAGTTGAGCATATAGTCGTGGAAGTGGTTGGTGCAGTCGGAGACCTGACCGAAGATCATCCCGTATCCGTTCTTTCGGAGGGATTCGTCCTTCGACTTTGCTGCCCAGTTCTCGATGTACTGACAGCCGAGGACGAGCTTTTCCTTCACGGTCTCAAACCACGCCCTGTCGTGCGTCACCCTGTAATGCTCCGCCGCAATGCGGAGGATGGAACCGGATTCCGACTCGTAGTTGCCGTAATTGACGAAGCGTCCGTCCTCACGCTGTTTGGTGAAGAAGTAGTTGACCGACCTTTCGGCGAGCTTTTTCCACCCTATCGACTCGTAAAGCCCGATAATCGGGAGACTTTCGGTGCCTATCGGGGAGTAAACGCCGACGCAGGCGCCCGCGTCGCCGCCCGGCTCGTTGCCGTAGGTGATGAGGTCGAGGTGAAGGAGCCCCGCCTTCAGCATATCGTCAAGCCGTCCGTCGGGGAGTGAGAACGACGCCATGCTGTCGAGCTTCCCGCGCCAGAACGCCCTGCCCTCGGCGAGCTTTTCGTCAAAATCCGCCTTTGCGAGCACCTCGGCACGTTCACGGCTTATCGGGGTGTGCGGGATGAAGAAGGTGAAGACCGCCTTTTCTCCGGGCCCGAGCAGGACGGAGGATTCGACGTCGGAGAACGGCTTGCCGTCGAGGAAGGAGACGAGGCAGACCTTCCCGTCGGCGTTGAAGGAGGAGAAGCCGTCCTTATGCGTCATATCCCACCTCGCCCACTGCGGAGCGAAATAGACGCAGGGCTGAGGCAGACGCATATAGCAGGATTTCGGAGCGTCGGCGGTGTTTTCGCCCTCTATGCGCATAAAGG